>CAZIRH010000241.1:0-7679 GCA_964541065.1 uncultured Solibacteraceae bacterium | reverse complement strand
CCTGGATCAGCGCCTCCGAGAGCGGGTCCTCGACGTACTTCTGCAAGGCCCGCCGCAGCGGCCGCGCGCCGAAGCTGCGGTCGTTGCAGGTCTTCTCCAGGATGTACTTGGCGGCTTCGGGGGCCAGGCGGATGGTGATCTGCTTGGCCGCCAGGTTCTGGTTGATCTGGGTGACCAGCAGGCCGATGATCTGGATCAGGTCGTCGTCGGTGAGGGACTGGAACAGGATGACCTCGTCCAGGCGGTTGAGGAACTCGGGGTTGAAGGCCCGCTTGACCTCGCTCATCACCATGTCTTCGACCTTCTGGGGGATGCCGTCGGGGGCCGAGAAGCCGATGGCCGAGCGCTTCTCCAGGTGCCGCGCACCCAGGTTCGAGGTCATGATGACGATGGTGTTCTTGAAGTCCACGGTGTTGCCCAAGCCGTCGGTCAACTGCCCGTCCTCGAAGACCTGGAGCAGGATGTTGTAGACGTCCGGGTGGGCCTTCTCGATCTCGTCCAGCAGGATGATGGAGTAGGGCTGGCGCCGCACGCGCTCGGTCAACTGGCCGCCCTCTTCGTAGCCCACGTATCCGGGCGGCGAGCCGATCAGCTTCGAGACCGAGTGCTTCTCCATGAACTCACTCATGTCGAAGCGCACCAGCGCCTTCTCGCTGCCGAAGAGGAACTCGGCCAGGGCGCGCGCGACTTCCGTTTTGCCCACGCCGGTGGGCCCCAGGAACAGGAACGAGCCGGCGGGCCGCTTGGGGGATTTCAGCCCGGCGCGCGAGCGGCGGATGGCCCGCGCCACGGCCTCGATAGCCTTGTTCTGGCTGACGATGCGCTTGTGCAGTTCCTCCTCGATGCGCATCAGCTTGGTGACTTCCTCTTCCTTGATGGCGGTCATGGGCACGCCGGTCCAGCGCGCCACCACATCCTCGATGTCGTCCTTGCCGACCACTCCGGCCGCGGCGTCGTCCAGGCTGTAGCGCTCGCGGAGCTGGCGCAGGCGCTCCCGCTCCTTGCGCTCCTCGTCGGAGTAGAAGCGCGCCTTCTCGAACTCGTGGTTGGCGATGGCGTTCTCCATGCGGTGCACGATGAACTTGATGTGCTTCTGGATCTCGGCCACCTCCGGGGGCAGGGTGGTCTGGCGCAGCTTGACGCGGGCGCCGGCCTCGTCGATCAGGTCGATGGCCTTGTCCGGCAAACAGCGGTCGGGGATGAACCGGGTGGAGGTGAGGACGGCAGTTTCGATGGCCTCCGGGGTGTAGACCACGGCGTGGAACTTCTCGTAGCGCTCCTTGATGCCGAACAGAATTTTCACGGCATCCTGCTCGGTGGGCGGGGCCACCTTGATGGCCTGGAAGCGGCGCTCGAGCGAGCGGTCCTTCTCGATGGACTTGCGGTACTCGCCCGGCGTGGTGGCTCCGATGCACTGGACTTCGCCGCGCGTCAGCGCGGGCTTCAAAATGTTGGCCGCGTCCAGCGAGCCTTCGGCCGAGCCCGCCCCCACCAGCGTGTGCAGCTCATCGATGAAGATAACGGCGTTCTGGTTCTCCATCAGCTCCTTCATGATGGTCTTGAGCCGCTCCTCGAACTGCCCGCGGTACTTGGTGCCGGCCACGATGAGGGAGAGGTCCAGCGCCAGGATGCGCTTGTCGGAAAGGAAGGAAGGCACGTCGCCGTCGCCGATGCGCTGCGCCAGGCCCTCGACGATGGCGGTCTTGCCCACGCCGGGCTCGCCGATCAGCACGGGGTTGTTCTTGGTGCGGCGGCAGAGGATCTGGACCACGCGCTCCAGCTCGTAGTCGCGTCCGATGAGCGGATCGAGCACGCCGTCCAGGGCGGCCTGGGTCAGGTCGCGGCTGAACTCGTTCAAGAGCGAGCTCTCCTTGGGGCGGCTCGAGGAGCTGCGCTCGGAGCTGGAGCGCGCCACCTCTTCGCGCACGTGAGACAGCCGCAAGCCACGCTCGTGCAGCATCTCGGCGGCGAAGCACTTGTCCTCGCGCAGCACGCCCAGCAGCAGGTGCTCGGTGCCGATGTGCTTGTGGTTCAGACGCTCGGCTTCCTCGGCGGCGTAGGCCAGCACGCGCTTGCACTCGTGCGAGAGCGGCAGATCGACCGAGGTGGGCACCTTCTCCCGCATGGTGGTGTGGGCTTCGATCTGCTTGCGGATGGTCTCCAGCGCGGAGGCCGAACGCAGGAAGCGCGTGGTCAGCGCCTTGTCCTCCCGCAGCAGCCCCAGCAGCAGGTGCTCGGTCTCGATGTACGGGCTGCCGAACTGGCTGGCTTCGTAGCGGGCGAAGAAGATGACCCGTCGTGCCTTTTCCGTGTAGCGCTCAAACATAGCCGTTACCACCTTCGAGGTTGCCCGGAGGCTGCTGGCCGAAAGGCTCCAGCCGGCCCGCCTCCAGTTTCAGGATACGATCGCACCGCCTGGCGAATGCAAGGTTGTGGGTGACGCACACCGAGGTGAGGTTGTGGGAGCGGTGCAGCCGGGCGAGCAGCGCGATGATCAGGTCGCCGGTCTTCGCATCCAGATTGCCGGTGGGCTCGTCGGCCAACAGCACCGCAGGCTCGCCGGCCAGCGCGCGCGCCAGCGCCACCCGCTGCTGCTCTCCGCCGGACAGTTCCCCGGCGCGGTGCGAGGCTCGCGCGGCCAGCCCGACCTCTTCGAGCCTGGCCCGCGCCGCGGCCGCCGCCTGGGCGTGCGACGCTCCGCGAATGAGCAGCGGCATCATGACGTTCTCCAGCGCCGTGAACTCCGGCAACAGGTAGTGCCCCTGCCAGACGAAACCCAGCGCGCGGTTGCGGAAGCCGGCCAGCTCCTGCTCGCCGAGCGCGGTCAGTTCGCTCCCTCCGAAGTAGATCCGGCCCTCGGTGGGCCGGTCCAGGCCGCCCAGCAGGTGGAGCAGCGTGGTCTTGCCGGCGCCGGATTCGCCCACCAGCGCCAGTTGCTCGCCGCGCTCGATTTCCAGGTCCAGGCCGGCGAAGACTGCCAGCTCGCTGTCCCCCGAGCGGAACCTCTTGGTCAACCCCACCGTGCGGATGGCGACGTCGCGCGGCATATTCCCCTGCGGCAATGCCCTAACTTCCATGCTAGCAGCACCGGGCAGTCCGCGGCGGGTTGTCCGTCTCGGCCGCGCTGATTTAGGATGAGGGGTGCCCATGCCGCAGAGTGCGTGCTCGTTCGCGCCGCTGCCGCCCGAGCGGTTCGCCGCTTTTCACGCCCAGTTCCAGGGGGACACCTGGGACGTCTGCGAGCGCTGCGGCGGCAAGTGCGAGATCAACAAGATCGGCAGCCTGATGCCCGGCGAGGCCGAATACATTGCCGCCTCGATGGGCTGCGAGGCGGCCGAATTCCGCCGGCGCTACCTGGACGGGATCTCCACGCCCTTCGGCGTCGTGGACGTGCTGAAAATCAAGCCTGGATGCCCGTTCCTGAGCCCGGATTTCCGGTGCACCATCCGGGACGTCAAGGTGGTGCTCTGCGACGTCTACCCGATCGTCTTCGAGGTGCGGGACGGCCAGGTGCATTTCTTCCTGGACCCGTGGTGCCCGATCGTGCGGCACGTTCCGGAGCTGGCGCGGCGCTTCGAGCAGGCCATTCCCGAGCTGCACCGGCTCGGGGCGCCGGTGGACTGGTACCACGCGGTGGAGCTGTACGACGGGCTGTGCGTGGACTACTACCGGCTCTTCGAGTTGCGCGCCCACGAGCCCGGGTACGCAGTCCTGACCTTGGAGCAGGTCCGGGGATGCCTGGATGAGAACGCCCCCCCGCCCGAGTTGCGCCCGGGTCTGGTCCCGCCCCCCTCACTCGCTGGGGCCGGACCGTAGTTGCAGCCACACCAGCAGGCCCACCACCAGGGCCATCAGCACCAGGGTGGTGGCTCCCTCCACCGTAGACCCAGACTGCCGCTTCAGCTCTTCCAGCGCCTTCAACTGGAAGAGCGCTTCCACGATGCCTTTGACCGCGGTCGCGCCCAGCCCCGAGCTGACAATCACGATTCCGATCTTGGTCTGCCGGGCGCGTGAGGATTGGACCTCTTCCAGGATCTGACGGTTCAGGTCGTTCAGGTTCTCCAGGTGCCGGTCCAAGAGCTGCACCACGCGTCCGATCTTCATCTTGCCGATGACCCGCGTCATCAGGTCGCCGTGGTCCTTGTAGCGCGAGATGCCCGCCTTGGAGACCAGATTGCGCATCTCGTTGGCTTCGCAACGCAGCCGCTGGATGGCCTTCTGGTCGCGCCGGAGCTGGGCCTCTTCGCTGCGGGTGCGGCGGCCGCGGAAAACTCTCTTGAGGAACGATTCCCTGCGGACGGGTCTGTCCAGGCGCCGGCGGATGGAGCGCGACAGGCGCTCGGAGACCGCCTCGTAGTACTTCAGGGCGGTGCCCAGCCGGTTGATCAGGTCCACGGTGGCCTCGTATTGCGCCACCAGGAACATGGGGTCGTCCGGGAAGTGCAGGAAGGCGCGGAAATCCGATCCGTAGAAGGCGTCCGTCTCGTGGGAGCGAACGTAGGCCAGGTTCTGCCTAGGGTCGATGCGGGTGTGCATGAAGCGCCAGTCGTCGAAGCTGGCCCGGGCTTCGCGGGGTTCGAGGATCAGGGCGACGGCGTCGGGGTGTTCGCGGAGCTGGTCGAAGGTTCGCGGGCAGCCGGTGTCGGCGCCGGAGCCTCCGAATTCCGCAATCGTCCTGGCGCTGAGGCAGATGTACCAGCCGGTGGCCGGGTTGAGGATCCAGGCGAAGCGCTCGCCGCGCGCGTACGCCTGGAAGGCCTCCTCGACCACGTCCAGGAAGATCTGGGCCAGGTGGCTCAGGTAGACGCAGCTATCGCAACGGTCCTGGAGGTTCTGGGCCAACTCGTGGAGTGCCTCCGTCTCCCCGGCCTGCCCGCGCTGCTCGTTGAGCCAGTCCACCAGCGTTCCCGCGGCGGCCGCGGCTTGCTGGAAGGTCTCCGCGTGCCGGGCGGCGGCGCCAGCGCCCGCCTCCTCGGGGAGGCTGCCTTCCAGGCCTTCGAGCCGGGCGAGGCACTCGCGGACGCGTGGCGTCTCGGTCCTGCGCGGGTGCGCTTTGGCCCAGCTCCGCAGGTCTCGGATGAGCAGAAGAAGGATCACCCGCTCAAGCGGCGGCGGGGGCACGCGGTCCTCTCCCGCGGGCGGGGCGAAGTCGATCTTCACCTGGCCGGCGTGCGGGCAGATGCACGCTTCGAGCGCCGAGATCTCCTCGACCGAAAGCCCGCGCGGCCGGCTGTGCGGGTCCGTCTCCAGGGTGAAGGATACCGTGCACACGCCCATGGCGCTCAGCGAGACGTGCACGGAGAAGGTGAACCGCTCGTCGTTCAAGAACGAGATGCGCACCGCCGGCAAGTCAAAGTCCAACGACTTCAGGAACTGCTCGCCGAAGCTGGTCTCGAAGATGTCGTGCAGCCTGGGGGAGCTGAACTCGGAGGGCGCCAGGCCGAGGGCGGCGAAGCGCTCCCGGAGTTCTCTCTGGAACTCTTCGCGGGCGTCCTCGACGATGCGCCGGGCCGCCTGCACACTGCCACCGGCCGAGAGCGACAGCACCAGCTTGCCGTGGGTCACGCTCAAGCGGCTGGGGCGGCTCTCCGCCAGCCGTTGGTAGTGCCGGCGCACGTGCGTGACGTGGGCGTTCAGTTCCGAGGACAGCTCCGCCGACTGCTGCTCCAGCTCTCGCAGCTTCTCTTCAGCCCGGCGCATCAGACGCTCAAACTTACCTGCTTCACAACGGTGTTCCGCGAAGATGTCGGCGTAGACGTCCGCGCAAGCGTTCAGCCCGATGTGAAGCAGGCAGTTCTTCTCCAGATACGCTTTTAACCAGGCGGCGATCCGCTCGAGCAGCGGTCCGGAGAAGGCGCACGCTTCCAGGGCCGCGAGACCCTCCTCCTCCTCGCGGACGGCCCGGCGCGAATGCTCGCGCAGCGCAAACGGGTCGTTGTTGATGAAGGAGTTCTCGCACCAGGTGTACGCGCACAGCATCCGGGTGAGGTTCCCGAAGACGGGAACCAGCCCGCGGAACTCCGGCCCGGCGGCGCCATCCCGCAGTTGCTCTTCCATCTCCTGGAAGGCCAGGTTGAACTTGCGGCGGATCTCCGTGTAGTGGTAGCTGATTTGCCAGGCGCGGTAAGCTCCCGCGAAATGGCGGAAGTAGGCGAGGTAGGCGGCCCACGGACCGCGCTCGAGCGCCTCATCCTGGAGCGCTTCGGCCGCCTTCGTGGCGCAGCGCTCGTAGTCTTCGGCCTCGATGAAGTCAAGGACTTCGGCGAGCAACTGCTCGACACGGGTACCGGTGGCCGCTTCCGGCATAGGCTACCTGCTCTTGTCCAGCCGCTGGAAGAGCCCCTTGATCAGCAGGGGGAATACAAAGGTGAAATCGCTCAAGACCTCGGCGAAGCGGCCGCCCTCGTCCTCGGGTACGAACTTACCCCAAGAGACGCCCTCCGAGAAAGTACATCCGGAGAGGCCGCCCCAGTAAGCCGGGTCGGGGCAGATACGCACGCCGTACTTGAACCGGACTGGGCGCACGGCGATGGCGTTTTCCTGGCGGGCGATGGCGTCCAAGTAGGGGCCGATCTGCTGAGCGAAGTTGCGCGGCACCCCGCCGCCGAGGACGATCAGGCCCAGCGTCTTGCTGCCGGTGACCAGCTCGCAGTAGTGTTCGAAGTCGGCAAACGCGTCGTAACGCACCTCCGGCCGCCCGTCCCGCCGCGCGTAGCGGTTGAACAGGGCAAAGTCCAGGCCCAGCTCGCTGTCGGTGAAGGCGGGAATGAACACCGGAATGCCCTGGCAGTGGGCGGACTGGATCAGGCCGGCGGGAGCTCCGCGCTCCATCAGGTAGCGGCCCAGGAGATCCACCAACTCGGCGCTGGAGAGCGCCGCGCCCGCGGGCAGGCCCGCCAGAATGGAATGCACAACGTCCTGTAACTCGTCCAGCGCGTACTCGGTCTCGATGGTGTCGTAGATCCGGTCGTAGCCGCTCTCGAACAGCCAGGTGTCGGAGTAGTCCTGGGGGACCTTGAAATGCGTGGCGCCCCGCTCGGCGCTGAACCCGTGGCAAAGCACCGCGCCGGTGGTGATGACGGCGTGCACGAGGCCGCGCTCGATCATCTCGGCGATGATCAGGTCCAGCTTGGCCACGCTCACGGCGCCGGCCAGCGTCAGGATGACCGTGCAATCCGGGTCGGTGACCATGGTGTAGAGCACATCGGCGGCCTCGCCCAGCGTGCGGGCCCCGAAGGCCATGTCTTTCATGGCCGCCAGCAGCTCGTCGAAGTCGTTCACCTCCGCCAGGCGGGGCGCGCGCAGCGGTTGGAGGCCGTGCTGGACGCCCTGCGCCAGCGCCATCGAGCGGTAGTGCTTGGTCTGGGGCTGGGCGCCGGCCATCTCGATGCGCACCAGCTTCAGGCGCTCGGCCTGCGGCATGCGCTCGCACACCCTGCCGAACAGCGACTTCATCACGCTGTCCTCGGCGCGCGCGAGGGCCTCTGGGGAGAGCAACGTCCGGTACTTGTCCAGCGACCAGTTCAGGTACAGCGTGGCGATGATGTTCTGGAGCCGGACGCGGTCGATTACCGGGGCCTCCCCCTCGCCCATGGGCCGGATCAGGAGCACCTCCGGCACTTCCGGGCGGACCGGCTCGCCGGCGGCGTTGAACTCCAGCGGCGGCTGCCAGTAGCGGA
>CAZIRH010000240.1:0-7693 GCA_964541065.1 uncultured Solibacteraceae bacterium | reverse complement strand
AGCTCTCCGACGAGGTGCTGGGCCGCCTGGAGGCCATGGAGGGCTCGGCGCGTGACCTGCTGGTGCCCCGACGGCTCCGGGAACCGCCGGCGCAGGTGCAGACTCCACCGGCGAAGAAGAAGTCGGGCGCGCGGCGCCGGGCCACGGCCGAGCCGCCGGCTCCGGCGACGCAGACGACGCCCCCGCTCCAGGAGGTGCGCATCCGGCCGGAGCGCCCCCCGCTCATCGACTTCCTCTACGCCAACGTGGGGCCGGTCTACGAGATCCTCCTGCTGGCCTCGTTTGTGCCCTTCCTGGTGTACTTCATGCTGAGCTGGCGGGAGCATATCTACCACAGCTTCCTGCACCTGTTCGGCGAGCAGGGACGGCTGGTGGCTGAGCGCAGCCTGCGAGGCATAGCCAGCATGGCCCGCGCGTTTGTGGTGGGGAACTTCGTCCTGGGCGTGCTGCTGGCGGCGGCTTCCACGGTGGTTTTCTCGCTGTTCAGCCTGCCCTATCCGCTGCTGGTCGGCCCGCTGAGCGGGTTCCTCAGCCTGGTTCCGTACCTCGGTTTGCCCCTGGCGCTGGTGCCGCCGGTGCTGGCGGCCCTGGCCGTGTACAAGACCCTGGCCGCCTACCTCATCATCGGCTCGATCGTGGCGGTGTTCCACATGGTGGCCATGAACCTGCTCTATCCCAAGATCGTCGGCCTGCGCGTGCACTTGAACCCGCTGGTGGCCACGGTGGCCCTGATGTTCTGGGCCACGCTGTGGGGCGCCGCGGGACTCATGCTGGCCATCCCGCTGACCGCGGGACTCAAGGCGGTCTGCGACAACGTCGAGCGCCTGCAACCCTACGGCCGGCTGCTGGGAGACTGAGCGGGGAGCGCGGAGGGCAGGGGCGTCTTGCTGAGCAGGCGCACCACATAACTGTCGTAGCCATAGGTGCGGCGGTAGAGCACGCCGTCGGGGCCCTCGACGACCAACGAGAAGCCGGACATGCTGCGGGTGCGCCGCCCGCCGGTGGCCTCGAGCGGGTGGATCCTCACGGGGTAGTAGCCCGTCAGGTTTCTCTCGATGTAGGCCGTCTCGTAGCGGTGGTGCTTGGTGCTCCAGACGAAGTACCGGAAGCTGTCGAAGTGGTAGGGCTGGAGGCTCTTCGAGACGGTCGTCCACAGCCAGTGGTGCTTGATCTGACCGTTGTCCTCGACCTGGCCGAGCGAGAAGTACGACGTGATGCGGCGGCCTTCGGAATACTGCGCGACCTCGTCCGGGATGGCCATCCGCAGCAGGGGGGTCAGAGCCCAGCCAGCCCGGCCGTTGGGCAGGCGCACCAGGTTCCAGTCATCCATGGGCACGGGTTTCGCCGCCTCCCGGGGAGGCTCCGGCCGGGAAACCCAGCCGGACATCTCCAGCCAGTTCCTAGGCGGTTTGGGAGGTGGGGGCGGCGGGAGGCGCAAGTCGTCCTTGTCCCTGCGGGGCCTGGATCTGGAGGGCTGGGGTGGCTCGGTCGCCACGCTTGGGGACTCGTAGGGCGTGCGGGGCGCCACGCGGTGATCGACGATGTCCACCAGCTCGCCCTCCCGGACGCGGTAGAAGCTGGGGGCCTGGCGGTTCGGCTCGGTGTGCACGTTGAGGCTTCCCAAAACGGTGGCCGCGCCTTGCGAGGGCAGTTCGGCGGCCCGTCGGGCCAGCCGGTCCAACTCCTGCATCTGGGCGGCGGTCAGCAACTGCTGCGTGTCGGTCCAGCCTTCCGCCCCCTGGGCGGTGCGGATCTTGACGAAGCGGCGCCGGCGCGCGATGATCTCGACGCGATCACCGTGCCGCAGCGTGGCCACCTCGGCCGCCCGCGGCCCCAGTTCCTGGCGCAGCCGCAGCGTCACCGGCCCGACATAGGCTTCGCCCTGGGCGGAGGCCCGCCCTGGTCCGGACGAGCAGCCCGCCAGCAGGAAGGGGAGCGGAATCAAGCACACCCAAGGCGCGCGGAACATCTGCCGGAAGAATCCATCTGCTATTCTAGCAGTGCCGGAAAGCACGGACGACCGCCCCTGCGTCGAGCGGTTCGGTAGACTAGAAGCGTACTGCCTATGGCCTCGACAATGCTAGCAGCGCCCGCCGCCGGTGGAGTCGCCGAGCTCCTGTCCCAGTCGCTCCACTCCCGGTTGTTTCCCGCTCACCTGGAACCCATCCCGCAGCTCAATGAGCTCTATGAGTTGGAGCTTGCCTTCTACGAGAGCCAAGTCTTGAGCGATGCAGAAATAATCCGGAATGGCGCATACTTCGCGCGTGTCGGCGACGTGCTGACCAGGCACTTCCTGATGTGCAGCGGCGAGCCGGTTCGCCTGCCGCAGTACTCCTCGTCCCGACTGAGGTCGTTCTTTCAAACCAAGCAGTTCAAAACCGGCTATGGCACCCACGGCCTGTTCCCATATCGAGGAAAGTTCCACCCCCAGATGATCAAGGGCTTGATCAACGTCATGGGTCTGAAGCCCGGTGAGACCGTCCTCGACCCCATGATGGGCTCGGGGACGGTGCTAATAGAGGCTTGTCTGATGGGTGTCAAATCCGCAGGTGTTGACGCCAGCCCGTTCTGCCGATTCATGACCCAGGCGAAGCTCGACGCCCTGAGAGTGCCGCTGCCTCCAGTCCGGGCAGCAGTCAAGCATTCCGAGTCGGTCTTCGCATACTTCACCAACCTGGCGGGTCACCCGAGACCCGGGTGCAAGGCGCGCTTTGAAGACTATGTTGGCGATCTCTTCACCGCCGGTGGGTCCGGCGAACCGCACAACCGGCCTGCCCCTTCTAGGGGCAGGCTTCCGAAAGGGTGTGAAGACCCGGTAGTCCAGGACTTCTTGTTGTTGGCATATCTTGACAGCGCCGGGTATTCAGAGCGCAGCACGCGGCGGTCCCCGTACGAGCAATTCCAGGCGGTCCTGGAACGATATCTGTTTGTGGCCGAGAAGGTCCAGCGCATACTGGCGGGAACGGAGTCGGAACTGGGGGAGGCACGATCCCTGGAAGGAGACGCGCGCCGCCTCCCGCTGGGCGACTGCACCGTTGATGGCATTATCTTCTCACCGCCTTACAGCTTCGCCATTGACTACCTGGCCAATGACTCGTTCCACCTCGGGTTCTTAGGCGTGGACGTGTCCGAGTTGCGAAAGCGGATGATCGGGCTGCGCGGCCGGACGCTCCGTGAGAAGTTCGACCTTTACAAGCGGGACATGGACGAGGTGCTCTCGGAGTGCGCCAGGGTGTTGCAGCCTGGCCGCATCTGCACCATCGTGGTAGGCACCAACAACAACCAGTTGAGCAAAATACTTGATGTACCGCCGGACGAGGTGCCGGGAATTGAGGATGTGCTCGGTGAGCTTGGGGGTCACTACGGACTCCGGCTCGTTCGCAAGATGAGCCGGCAGATCACGGGGATGGCCAACACCATGCGGAACGAGTTCATCGTGATGCTGCAACGGCAATGACCCGCTACAGAAGGGCTCTGCCGTCCGTGCCTTTGGGAATCCGCTGGATCGACTTGCTTACGCCGTCGTGCTCGACGGCGATGACCGCCAGCAGGCCGCGTTCGACTGGGAGCGCCCTCCAGAGAGGGAAGTAGGGTTCTATCTCCGGGTAGTTCCCGACGCGGTCCGTCAGATATCGATACATTGCCCTGGTCGGGACAATCAGGGCACCCCCTATCAGCAGCCCTTTGAGGAGGCCCAGCGCCATCTTGTTCAGCGCTCGGTGGGTAGACGAGATGTTCCCTGTCTCCCATTCAAGCGCGAATAGCCGGTCTCCGACCGGGTACGTGGCGTCGATGCGCCCAGGCGTCTTTGCGGTGGCCACATCGGGGCGACTCTCCAGCGTCCAGCCCACCGACTGCAAGTACAACATGCAGGCTTCCTTGATGGGCTTGACTCCGCTTCCCTGGCCGCGTTTCTTGCCGGGCTGGTCGTGCAAGGTAAAGGAACCGGAGCCGGGTGGCCATTGGATGCTGCGAATCGCCGCAAAAACCTGGTGCTCAATCCGACGCCACCCATTTGACCGGGAGAAGCCTCCTGCGTCGATCAGCAACTCAATGTGGACGATCTTCACGGCTGGTCCTGCCCCGGTTTCAACGGCCTCACCCGAGCACGGGCCAGGCGCGCCTCTACCTCTCGAAGCAGTTCCGAAGGGGGCACGCGCAGAGCGGCCGCCAGGGCGAGGATAGTCCTCAAGGACGCACTGCGCCCACCACGCTCGATGAGGCTCACATAGGTGCGGTGGTGGCCACTCTCAAAGCCGAGCTCCTCCTGTGAGAGGCCCTGTGCCTTCCGGAACCCCTGGACAACTCTGCCGAAGACCTCCTCGGGGGTGATGGCTGTCCGATCTTTGGCGCGGCGAGCAGGCATCCACTGACCATGGTGGCCCGGTGAAGACTATAAATCTACAGACTATAGCTTTCGCCCCATGCGCGCCGCCGCGGCGGTTACAAAGCCCGGCCGTTACGGCAGGTGGGTTCGGATCAGTCGCGCCGGGCCGTGGGGGGCCAGCAGGAACGGCTCGACGCCGGCGGGGATCAGCCAGACTTGGCCCGGGGCGAAGGGCTCGCTGCCGAGCAGGCCGCCGCCTTCGAGCATCGCGAGCAAATGGAAACGGCTCGTCCCGGGCCGGTAGGTCAGCGGAGCGGTGAGGTCCCAGAGCTCGGTGGCGAAGTGGCGGCAGCGGGCCAGCAGGCTCCGGCCTTCAGCGAGCGGCTCCGGCACGACCCGCCCTGGGTGCGGGTTCAAATCGGCCACCTGGAGCGCCTTCTCCAGGTGCAGCTCCCGCCCGCGGTCGTAGTCGTACAGCCGGTAGGTGAGGTCGCGGTGCTGTTGGATCTCGCACAGCGTGACGCCGGGGCCGATGGTGTGAATGGTGCCCGGGTAGATGAAGTAAGTGTCCCCGGGCGCGACCGCGATCCAGTTCAACAAGCGCTCGATCTCGCCCGAGAGCGCGGCCTGGCGCAGGCGCTCGAGGCTGAGGCGCTCCCGCGGCCCCAGAGCGACCCGCGCGCCGGGAGTGGCGCGCAGGATGTGCCACATCTCGGTCTTGCCGGGCGTGCCCTCCAGCCGCTCGGCATCCGCGTCGCCGGGATGCACCTGCACGGAGAGCCGGTCGGCGGTGAAGATGAACTTCACCAAAATGGGCAGAGGCTCTTCGTCCCCGCGGAACCACACCTCGCCGATCTTCTTCGGCTGAGCCGGAAACCACGGCTCCAGGTCCGTGGCGCCCCAGGGCATCTCGCGGAAAAAAGGCGTGACGCGGCGGGGTTGCGGGCTCATCGGGTCAAGCCTGCGATGAACTGGTGCAGGCGTTCCAGGCCGCGCTCCAGGTCGCGCATCGAGGCGGCGTAGGAGATGCGGATGTGCTGGCGGGTGCCGAAGGCCTCGCCGGGCACCACCGCCACACGGGCTTCCTCGAGCAGCCGCTCGGCGAACTGCATAGTGGTATGGACGCCGTTCCGGCCCAGCGCCGTCGAAATGTTGGGATACGCGTAGAAAGCGCCGTGGGGTTCGAGGCAGGCGACCCCGGGAATGGCCCGCAGGCGCCGCACGACGAAGTCGCGCCGCTGCCGGTATTCCTCGAGCATGCGCGCCACCGCCTCCTGCGGCCCCCGCAGCGCCTCCACCGCGGCCTTCTGCGAAACGGAGGTGGGGTTGGAAGTGGAGTGGCTTTGCAGCTTGATGACGGCCTGGATGATCCGCTCCGGTCCGAGGCCGTAACCGATGCGCCAGCCGGTCATGGCATAGGTCTTCGACAGCGACCCCGCCACGATGACCGTGTCCTTCGCCCGCGGCAGCGCGGCCGCCGAGAGCGGCGCGCCGTCGTAGACCAGGCGGCCGTAGCACTCGTCGGTCAGCAGGTAGATGCCGCGCTGGGCGGTCAGCTCGAGGATGCGCTCAAATTCCTCGCGGCCGATCACCGCGCCGCTGGGGTTGGAGGGCGAGTTGATGATCAACGCCTTGGTGCGGGAGGTGACGTGCGGCTCGATCAACGCGGCCGTCAGCGCGAAGCCTTCCTGCTCGTCGGTCTCCACGAAGACCGAGCGGCCGCCCGCGTATTCGACCACGTCCTTGTAAGTCACCCAGAAGGGCACGGGGATGATGACCTCGTCGCCCATCTCGATGAGCACCTGGATGAGATTGAAGACCGCGTGCTTGCCGCCCGCCGAGACCACGCACTCGGAGGGCCGGTAGGCGGTGCCGTACTCCTGTGCGTGGCGGTAGCAGATGGCCTCCCTGAGTTCCTGGGTGCCGCCCGACGACGTGTAGCGAGTGAAGTTCTCTTCAATGGCCCGGATACCGGCCTGCTTGATGTTCTCGGGGGTGGGGAAGTCCGGCTCCCCGGCGCCAAAGTCGGCCACGTCCACGCCCTCGGCGCGGAGCTGGGCCGCCGCCATGGCCACCCGCATGGTGCCGGAGAAGGTCATGTGAGAGATGCGCTGTGCCAGTTCCGCTCCGGAAGCCATAGGTGCGTTACCTGCCCTTGAGAACGCGTTCCCGGAGGCGAGCCTCCACCAAGGGCGGGACCAGCTCCGAGATGTTCCCCCCCAGCGCGATCACCTCCTTCACCAGCTTCGAGCTGATGAAGGAGAAGGCTTCTCCGGCCATCAGGAAGACGGTTTCGATCTCGGGGCGCAGCCGGCGGTTCATCAGCGCCATCTGGAGCTCGTATTCGTAGTCCGAGATGGCGCGGATGCCTCGCAACAGGACCGTGGCCCCCTTGCGCGCCGCGTAATCCACCAGCAGGCCCTCGAAGCAGTCCACCTCGACGTTCAGGTGGTCGCGCACCACTTCGCGCAGCATTTCGACGCGCTCTTCGGCCGTGAACAGCGGCTGCTTGGCGGCGTTGCCGAGGACGGCCACGATCAGCCTGTCGAACAGCACGGCGCCGCGCGCGATCAGATCCAGGTGCCCGTTGGTGATGGGGTCGAACGAGCCGGGGTAGACAGCCGTGACTTTGCCGAGTTTGAGCGCCAATTGAGTGCTCGCCTTTGTGCCGGGGCTTTCCCGATTTTACCGGAAACGCCCGGGGTGCCGTGCGATCAGCTCGAAGTTGCTGCCCAGGCGGACCAGCAGCGGCGTGCGCACCAGGGCGTCGTCGAGCGCGCGCGCCGCCCGGTACAGAAGTCGCGCGCCGGGGAAGAGACCGGCCAGGGGCGTGGAGAGAAAGTCGTACATCCTGATGTGGGGGGTAAGCCCCTGTGCCGCGAACAGCTCGGCCACGACGCGGGGGGCCAGTTCCCGCTCGTCCGCGGTGCGGTACTTCTTCATCAGGTTGGGAACGACGAGCTTCCCGATCGCCCCGGACAGCCGCCAGCGGCTCGGATCCAGGCTGTAGAACGCGCCCCCGGGAGCGAGCCACCCGTCCGCCAGAGCGGCCACCCTGCGCAACTGCTCGTCCGCGAGGTGGTGCAGAAAGAACACCGCCACCACCGCGTCGAAGGAACCCTCGGCGAAGCGGACCGCGTCCCAATCGCCCTCGCGGAACTCGGCGTTGGTGATGCCGGCGCGGGCGGCGTCGCTGGCGGCCTGGCGGATGGCCGCCGGGGAGCAGTCCACGCCCACGATCCGCCCGACCGCCGGGGCCAGCAGCAGTTCCGTGTCGCCGATGCCGCAGCCCAGGCTCAGCAGGCGGGAGGCGCGCGTAGCGCCGGTGGCGCGCAAGATGCGCGCGGCCAGGTGCCGGCGAAAGGC
>CAZIRH010000239.1:0-7694 GCA_964541065.1 uncultured Solibacteraceae bacterium | reverse complement strand
AAACAGAAGAGCCGGGGCCGCGAAGCGGCCCCGGCCCGCGCGCGAAGCGCGCGGGGTTGGTTCGGTTTCCGGTCCCGGACTCCTCGCACCGCTCAACCGGTCCGGCAGCGTCAGGTCTGGGGCGGTCCATCCCGCGCTTGACTGCAGCGCCGGGGCCGGCTATGCTGCAGGTATGAATAATCCATACAAGACCAGCTTTCGACGGTACTCCTGGTATCGCGGTCGTCGTGACCGTCGGCGGGGAGTCCCTCTCAGCCTGGGCGATATGTCACCGGCCTTCGCGGCGGCGTACCTGCGCGGGTACCTGGGTGGCGGGCGTGGTCCTTTTCCTGGCATCCATCGCAACTCGTGGCGGAAAGACCTGGTGTGAGGTATCCCGGTGGGAAGTCCGGAAGCGGCGTCTTTCAGCGGATCATCAATCTTCAGCCTCCGCACGAGGTCTACATCGAGCCGTTCCTGGGATCCGGGGCGGTGCTCTGGACCAAGCGACCGGCGGCGCTGAACGTTGGCTGCGACCTGGACCCGGCCGCGGTGCGCGTCTCGGCCGAGCGCGCCAGAAGTGGCGCTGTCGCCGGCGGCGTTGTGGTCCCTCGGTTCGAGTTTCGGACCTGCGACGGAATCGAGTTGCTCGAGCAACGCCGGCCCGGGCGTGGGAGCCTGGTCTACTGCGACCCGCCGTATCTGCTTGAGACGAGGAGCTGCCAGCGCCCGATGTACCGCTGTGAGCTGGACCGGGCCGGGCATGAACGGCTGCTCGACGTCCTCACGCGCCTGGACTGCAGCGTTCAGTTGTCGGGGTACGACTCAGCGTTGTACTCGGCGCGGCTGGCCAGCTGGTACTGCGTCCGGTATCAGACAGTCGTGCGAAGCGGCGCGGTGCGGGAGGAGTGTCTCTGGCAGAACTACGCTCCGCCGGCAGAGTTGCACGATTACCGGTTTCTCGGCAGCGGGTACCGGGAGCGGCTCCGTATCAAACGGAAGCAGCGTCGTTGGGTCGTGCGCCTGGCCGCAACACCGCGCCTGGAGCGGCTGGCGCTGATGGAGGTGCTGCGGTCGACCAGCGCCCGGGATGACGCGGCGGTACCGGACGTCGACCAGCGCCCGGGCTGACGCGGGGCGCCGGCGCAGACGTGAAGAGCGGCAGCGTGCCGGTACACGCTGCCGCTTGTCGAGTGTATGGCCCTTTATCTGACCCTTCCAGCTTTGCTACGGCAGGATCATGAACCGGTTCCTGCTATCGCCGGCTTCTCAAGGGTGAAGTTCGCCGGCAAGATTACCTCAGATCGGGCGTTGCTGCCCCGGGCCTGTTGGTAATGCGGGAAAGGATAGATGGAGAGAGGTGCGTGTCAACCCTACCAGTGCCAGCGGCGGGTGATGAGGGTGATGAGGTCGAGGATTCCGCGGACGAACCAGCGGGTCAGAATGTGCGCGGGTCGGCGAATGCGACGTATTGGGAGTCGACCAGTCGCCGGAGTCGGCCGTGGCATTTGCCGCACCTCGCTTCTAGGTAGCACGTGGGGATGACTTTTACTCGGTGAGTCGGCCAGGGTCGCCGGGTCGTGTTTGGGGACCTGCAGTCTGGACAGCGCCAGCAGTAGACCAGGGTCTTTTCGACGGAGGCTCGAGCTACGGCGCAAAAGCAGTCTTTGTGCTCGTAATCGGCGAAGCTGTCGCCTGTGGTGTACGGCTTGGGTCTCATCGCTCGGGATGAATCATAGTCCTCGATCGGTGGCAGTCAAGCGGGGATGATCCATCGCGAGCGGGGACAGCGGGCAGCGGATTAGGTTTGGGGTTTGCCGGACGCCCGGCCGATTCCGAAACCGCCCAGGCCGGAGAGCGCGACCAGGCTCAGGGTGAGCATCGTTCCGTTGTGACCTGTCAGGAGCGCGGTGACTTCGACCAGGACGATTCCTGCAATCGCGGCGCAGACGATGGGGATGGGGCGGGTCATGGGCCAGGGTATCCGTGGCGGACGTGCTCGGAGACGCCACCGAGCACCCAGCTGCTTACAGAGCCGTCTGTGATGGTGAGCTCGATGAGGAAGTACTCGTCGTACCATGAGATGGTGTCGTCGTTGATGTGGAGGTAGCAGGGGGAGGGTAAGCCGTCGGGTGCTGTCGCGAAGAGGGAACCCATGAGGGACTCGTCCCCTGCGGTTGGCCTGGTGTGGTCGATGGTCAGACGGAACGGACTTAGGGAGAGCCCGGTGGGGAGTGAGATCTGCTGCGTGTACCAGACGTCTGTGAATGTGCCGCTTGCAGCGGCGCATCCGACGCGGACCCAGAGGATGGGGCTGCCCTGTGCTAAGGTAGAGATGAAGCCGAAGATGGTATGACGTAGGTGGCAGGGGGGGTAGATGAGGCCGTGGGGTGAGTGCGCGCGCAGGACGATGCTGGGCGTGTTGGCTAGAACGTGGATGGCAGAATCGACTCCGGCGAAGCCGCCGCATTCCTGGTGGCGGTGGTCGGCGCGTGCGCCTTCGTCCGAGGTACCTGGGTCGTCTGGCTGCATCGGCTGGCACTGGATCGGAGGTCCGTACGGCGGCGCGACGCCTTCGGACCAGGAAAGCTCCGGAAGGGTGTTGGGGTCGTGCTTGAGGAAACCGCCTTGTATGGATACGTTGGCGAGAGAACAGGGCTTGACTTTCCCGTTCTGGTCGAGCGCCGGGTAGCCGTTGGGCTGGTCTTTGTTGGCGACGTGCTCGAGGTTGGCGCTGATCTCGTGCGCCGGATTCGCGACGTTGTGCCCAGCGACCAGGGCGGCGGCGTCCTCCAGGGCGCAGTAGGGGACGGTGTGCTTGAGGTTGTTGTGTACGGCCGGGGGCTGGTCCTCGGCCAGGACACCGGGAAGTCCGGATACGTCGACCTGGTCCGCGCCGTCGGCCGCGTGCGCCGGCGCGTGCGCGCTTGGGGTCTGGGGTTCTGCGAGCTGACCGCTCAGCCCTTCGGCGCTGATCTCGTCGCTCGCGCCGTCTTCGTGCTGGCTGGCGTGGGCTTCGATCGGCGGTGGCGGCGGTTCCTCGCCGGTGATGTCGACGTACACGGGCGAGAGCTGGTCGTTCGGCGGGAACATGTCGCCCGGGCAAGAGGCAGAACCGTAGAACATGAATCGGTGCCCGATGACGTCGAGCGCCGGCTTCCAGGTGGTCGAGGATTGAAGGGTGCGGGTCTGCCCGGGCGGAATCGTCGCCGGGCCGAGAGAGAAGCTTGCAACATACAGGCCGGTCGTCAGGTCGTACAGAAACAGGCTGCCGGACGCGACAGCGTCGGCAACTCCGTTATTCCGAACGGTGACGGCCGGCCGGTATGTCGCTCTTGGGGCGGACGGAGGCGGACTCGTGAGGGCGAGGACGCCAACGTCGATGTCGGGCATGGCCGCGTATTACAGCGAACCGACTGCCGGGAGGTCCCAGACCGTGAGCGCGATGCTGGCGAGAAGCGCTGCATCGCAACCCAGGGCGGTGTACTTGGCGACGAGGATGTCTTTTTCCGCGATCGCGGCCGCGCCGGTCGCGCGCCGGACCAGGGAATACAATTCCCCGTTGTAGGCCTCGTACTTGAAGAACTCGGTCGGCGTGATGCCTTCGCCGTCGAGCAGGTCACGGAGTGCGACCTGTTTTGGGTAGAAGTACAGCACGTGGGCCGTGTGGTTCTCGCCCGCCATGGCGTTTACGGCGGTCAGGACCGGGTCGATCTGCGTCGACTGCATCCGGTTCTGGTAGGCGGCGATGCGCTGCGCTGCAGTTCTCATCGTGTCCTCCTACGTGACCGTGATGTTGAAGACGTTTGTCGCGATCTGGATCAACGCGGCAGAGGTAGCGCCTCTGGCTTCCCACTTGTCGTGTATGATCTGGGCCGCGGTGTCGGCTGCCGGCTGGCTCGTCGTTCGCAGGAGCTTCCAGCACTCCTCTGCGAACGCGTAATACTGGCCATAGGAGATGGGCGGGATCGCCGTGAGTGTCGCGAGTTCCGTTTGTACCAGCATGAGCATGTCGACCAGGCCGCTGCTGCCTCCGATGGCGTTGGCAAACCCGGTCTTCATGTCCGCAAGCTGGCCGGCAATCTTCAGCCCGACTGTCGTGGGGACGGTCTTCGCAAGGTACTTGGCGATCCGCTGCGCGTCGGATTTCGGAAGTGCCATAGTACTCCTTAGGTCAGTGTGGTCGGTCCTGGAGGCTCATGGGGTCAGGCGAGACGCGGGCGGTTCCGGGTTGGGGAACGTGCGAGCGGTGTACCTGTCCCGTCCTTCCAGGACCGCCCGCAATTCAGGATAGCGTGGGCTGGGCCGGAGTCAAGCGGCGGGCCCGAATCGGCGGTGGACGTGGTAGGCCGAATCGAACCAGTGAGAGGTCCAGAAGTCGCGGCCGCCGTTTGCGACGGGCCGGGCCGAAAAGGGGACGGCGCGGGAGGCAGCGACCGCGCGCGGATCGGTCAGGCGGCGGACCTGGCACCAGGTGCGGCCGTAGTGCTTGACCGTGAATCGCGGGTCGGTTGCGAGGAACGACTGGCCGAACCTGGCGAGGCGGTGACCCAGGCGGGTGTCGGTGTTGTGGAAACCACAGGAGTCGAGCGCGTGGCCGCCGATGGCCAGGAGAGACTCGCGCAGGGTAGCCCAGGCTGCGCCCCAGTGGAGCTCGCGGTTGCGTGGGATCTGCATGAGGCTGGGGAGTGTCGCCGCGCGGGGCTGGTACCGGGCGAGGGTTGCCGGGCGTGGGTCCAGACCTTCCCAGCCGGGCAGGCGCTGCCAGTCGAAGTCACAGAAGACTAGAGTGCCCCAGACCACTGCCGGCAACCCGAGCGGCAGGGTCTTGATGTATGACACCAGGTCGCGGTCGACGTCGAGGTCGTCGTCCAGGTGCAGGACGATAGAGCCGCGCGCGGCGTGGATGGCGCAGTTGTCCGGAACACCGGAGGCCGGGCAGGGTTTCGGGCATTCCGCGTTGACGTCGAGAAGAGCAACAGGGAACGGAGGCGGGCTGAAGGTGAACCTGCGGACAAGGTGGTCGAGTGTTCCGTCCTGGGCGTGGTCGACGGCAATGACCAGCTCAAGGTCTGTGTCTGACTGGCCGAGGAGCGAGGGCAGCAGGGGGCCGGACTCCCAGAGCGCGCGGCGGTCGCGCGTGGGAATAATGACCGAGACGGCCGGGCTAGAAGAGCTCGACGTGGCCATATACGACGTAGGACAGGATGACTCGGAGGGACACGTTGAGGAACTGGTGCGCCGGCGCCGGGCCGTTGAGGTCGCCGAGCTTCGGCCCGAGCGGGGTGTCGGATACTTCGATGGACAGGCTGAACAGGGCAGAGAACCAGCGGATCAGGGAACGGGTGTTGGTGGTACGCATGGGGTGATTGTACGGCCGCGGGTCGGATGGTCAACAGGCAAACTGCACAGGAGCGCGATAGCGGGCCGATCTCGGACGGGTACAGGTCCTTCTCCCGGGTTTACGCTGGTCGTCGATTCCGGCTCTCGGATCGGCTTGGCCGCTTGGCTCGTGGCAGGAGTCTCGGCGGGGTGTTGGCCGCATAGGTTTCTCAAGGCCGTCCTTCGGCTTCCGCTTGCTGCCGGTCCTCCGGCAAAGCCTGCCGTAAGGCAGGAGGTAGAGCGCCCGGCCGGCTGCGTGGCATGGCGTTGTGAAGGGGAAACCTTAGGAAGGGGAAGGGAAGCCCGGCCCTGGCCGGACTGGCGGCCGGCCGGGCTTCCTCCTTTCTGGTTGTTGACGTGGGGATAACTCGGGGTGGTTTGGGGTTCGGGCCGGGCTGCCAAGGGCTTAGGCCGATTTTCCCCTGTGGATAACTGTGCGGATAGGGTGCGGCCGCTGGTGTGCCTTCAGAGGCCCTCGGAAATACGGGGGGAGGCGGTCAGGGGGCGGGTCGGGGTGGTCGTCCCGGGGGTAGTCCGAGGGCACAATCGAGGCTCAGTTGTGCCACAGTTGACATAACGTGAATTATCGCTAGTCTCCTGTGCATACAAAGGACTGCCGTTTGTGCCCGAGGAGTATTCAACCGGTCGCGGCCGCCAGGCCGCGCCAGAAAGTGAGGCCCGAGTATGGCTGCGACAGGCACAGGTAGGAAACGGCCGCACGTGACGATGACGGTGCACAAGGACACGATCGGCCGGCTGGATGACATGGCCGCGAGGTTCCAGCAGTCGCGCGGCCAGGTCCTTGACAGGCTCGTGAATCTGTTGTGGATGCAGTACAAGGGGCGTGACGGCAAGCCTGAGCGCCGGATGTGTTTGAACGGGGAACCGTGCTCCTTCAACCGGACGGACGTGCCTGAGGTATTCTGATGTTGCCCGAGAGCAATGAGGCGAAGCGGGTCAAGTGCGCTGTGTGCGGGGTGCAGGTGGACGTTCGGTTGTTTCGGTACGCGTATGTCCGGATCGGGTGGCGCGGGCAGTCTGAAGGGACGGAGCGCCAACGGGAGTACTCGACCGGGAGGGCGGCGTACAATAAGCGCAGGGCGCTTGACCAGGAGTTCTGCCTGTGTGGGCCGTGCGGGGATGAGCTGCACCGGGAGGTTGAGCTGTTTCTGCTCGGTCGAGGGCTGATAGGGCGCGGCGTCCACGTCGACTGAATCCGGCAGGGATCGGCGTCTGCGTCTGCGCCCGGCCGTGGACAGGACAGGCGCGGTTCTAGGCCCGGCCGCGCGCAGGCAGTAGTTAGCGGCACGCGCGAACGGTGCGCCCTGGCACCGCTTGCGCGCTCCGCTGGAGTGCGGGCCGCGACGGCGACGGCGGGCACGCTGCGACCGCGACTGGAGAGCGGACAAGCGCGGTGCTGTGTCCTGGACAGGCCCGCGCCCGCTCGACTGACGCGGCGGCTGCGCTCCGCCGACACGACAGGCGCGCACTACTGCGACGGGATGCCGAAAACTTCTGCCGAGGAAAGCGGCCGAGGCCTCGCGACGTCCTGGCCTTCTGCCGGGCGCAACTCCGAATAATGGTCAGCCTCCAACGGCCGCCTATGGCCGCCAGTGGCCCGGCAGCGGCTGACAGAGGCCGCAGCGACAGAGCGGTGCCGGGCCACGATGCCGGCGTGCCTGGCCTGACTGCACGCCGGCAAGGTAAGCACGCGACCTTGGGCCGGCTGGGGTCGCTTGCCGGCCGCTGCCCCCAAGGCGCAAGCATCCTGGGGCTTGCGCCAGAGGCCCTCCTCCCTTTGGGAATACCGATAAAATGCCCGCTTCCTGGCGGGCTAGGGGGTGCGGGAGGAGAGAGTCCAGAGGGAGGAGGGCTGGCGGGGGCGGCGGTCGCGCTCCGATTGTGTCCGCTCCGGTTCCGTGCGCGTCCAGTGAGCTTGAACTGCCGGGCGGGTCACGCCCGGCGAGCTTGACATAGCACGGTGCGGGCCGCGTGCGCAACGAGGGCCAGCAGGCCCGAGGCGCAAGCGCGGACCGGGCCGTGCACGCGGGCGCGGAGCGCCCGGCGCGGCGGACGTGAGTAGACCGCGGCCGCGTGCGCAACGAGGGCCAGCAGGCCCGAGGCGCAAGCGCGGACGCTGCGGAAGTTCGCTGCAGAGTGGGGCCGTAACTTTGGTCCTTCCTTGTCCCGGCCTGCGCTGCCGCGTGAGCAACGAGGGCCAGCAGGCCCGAGGCGCAAGCGCGGCCGCGTCCGCCCTGGCGTTGTGGACCAGCACGGAGGCCCGGGCGCGCGGCAGCGCGCCCGGGCCGGGCTAGCGGCCCGCGACCGCCCGC
>CAZIRH010000238.1:0-7705 GCA_964541065.1 uncultured Solibacteraceae bacterium | reverse complement strand
TCGAACGGGTCTGGAAGTTCACCCGTCGCCGCTGCCTGCACAACCGCTACTTCCCCCAACTGGAACGAGTCGTCGAGACGGTGGAGTGGGAGTTCGCCGGGTGGGCGCGCCACAGCGACAGCCTGCGCCGCCTATGCGCAATTATTTGAGACGCTCTGTATAAAGCGCAATTGGCGGCGCGAGTCAGGCAATTTGAACGCTTGCCGTCGCCTAGTTTTGTGGATTACAGTGTGTCGTACCTCCAGCGAAACCGGCCGCGCTGTGAATCTTTCCCTTGACCTTCAACTGAAAAGGGGCTAAAATCACACCGGGCAGGGGCAGTTTGGTCTTAAAATCTGGTTGTCAACCAGGATTCTCGCCTTCAGCCTCAACCCACGCAGGCAGCCGTGTTGATGCGCAAGCTGCTGTTGCTGACTCTTTCAGCGGGCGCGACCTTCGCGCAGCTTCCCCAGGACACGCTCCGCACCCAGCTCCACGCCCCGAGGACGGTCAAGCAGAAGTTCCTCGCGGAAAACCCGAACGCGGTCGAAGAGAGACGCACCGAGCATTCGGTCCACTTCCGTAGGCCCGACGGCACGCGGGTGGCCCTGATCAGCCAGTACCTGCACTGGAGTGATCCCGAGACGGGCCAGATGCGGGCGGTCGAGCCGGCCCTGTGGACCCTGGACAACGGATGGCGGCTGGAGGGCGGTCCCGTCAAGGCCCGCATCGTGCGCAGCGGAACGACCTGGACGTTCGAACTCTATCAGCAGCGGGGCGACAAGCAGTGGAAGGCCATCAGCTTCACCATTCCGGAGCCCTCCTACGACCAGGGGCTGTCGTTCTCTTTCACTTACCAGAAGCTGACCTGGAAGCTGAGGCTGACCGAAACCGGGTTTGACCTCACCGCCGAGGTGGCCGCCCGGCAGGGCAGCCAGACCTACAGCTTCCCGCAAGCGGCACGCCTCCTCGATCTGAGCGTGGACCCGGATACCGGCCACCTGACCGGCAACGGCTTCG
The DNA here is from genome assembly GCA_964541065.1 of uncultured Solibacteraceae bacterium. Lineage (GTDB taxonomy): Bacteria > Acidobacteriota > Terriglobia > Bryobacterales > Bryobacteraceae > VFZS01. The sequence continues at coordinate 6,706 of CAZIRH010000238.1, read as the reverse complement.
GCCTCACCCGCGCCGTCATGGTGCGGGCTGACGGGAACCGGACGCCCTGCTCAGCCTGGGGGATCAAGGGCGCCAACGTCAGCTTCACCTGCGACGACTCGGACTTCCCCGCCGAAGCCTTCCCCTACGTCATCGACCCGACCGGTTCGTTCTATCCCACCGCCGCGGGGGACGACGGCTGGGCCGAGGGCGCCCTCTGGGGGACGTACGGCTGCCCGGCCTGGCCCGGCGCGCTGGCCGCCTCGGGATACTGGGGCGGCACTGCCACCACCATCAACGAGACCTGGTCCCAAAGTGCCTTCTACTATTCGTATTGCTGGAAGTACAGCCACCAGAGCTACGTTCGCTTCGACACCTCCTCGATCCCCTCTGGCTCAACGATCTCCACCGCCAGCGTAAGCGTCCATGCCGCCTCGGTTCAGGACGGCAACCAGGATTTCTACGGCGGCGCCGGCTGCGCGGTGCAGGCCGACTGGTATGCCTCCAGCAACTGGCCCCTCACCTGGAACGAGTGGAACCTCTGGGGCGCCGGAGACGCCGTCGCACCACAGGACCTGACCGGAAAGAGCGCGGGCTGGTACAGCTTCACGCTCGCCAACCTGGCCAACATCCCCGTGGGAGCCGGGGCCTACGCCGGTCTGAAGTGGAGCGTGCCTTGCGACCCCTTCACCCTGGGCTTCGGCAACCTCTACAACGAGTTCACCTTCTACGCCTTCGATAACGGCCCCTCCACCAAGCCGTATCTGTCGGTCACTTACTCGCAACCCGCGGTGCAGCACGTGATCACCAGCGCCCCGGCCGGGCGCTCCCTGAACGTGGACGGCGCCCCCTGCGTAGCTCCCTGCACCTTCCAGTGGACCGCGGGCACCCAGCACACCATCGCCACAACCACGCCCCAAGCCGGAGCGACCGGCACCCAGTACGTTTTCTCCAACTGGTCGGATGGCGGCGCCATCTCGCATAGCATTACGGCCTCTGCGTCGCCCGCCACCTACACGGCCAACTTCACCACGCAGTACTACCTCACCACGGCCGCCAGCCCGCCCGCGGGAGGCACCATCACGCCGGCCAGCGGGTGGTACAACAGCGGCGCCGTGGTCGCGGTGGCCGCCAACGCGTACGGCGGCTACGTATTTTCCGGCTTCACCGGCGACCTGAGCGGGACCACCACGCCCCAGAACCTAACCATGAACGCGCCCAAGAGCGTGACCGCGAATTTCGCCGTTTTGGGCACCGTGCAGCACGTGATCACCAGCGCCCCGGTCGGGCGATCCCTGACGGTGGACAGCGCCCCGTGCACAGCGCCATGCACCTTCCAGTGGACGCCGGGCACGGGCCACACCATCGCCACGACCACGCCACAATCCGGAGGCAGCGGCATCCGGTACGTCTTCGCAAGCTGGTCCGACGGCGGCGCCATCTCGCACAGCATCACCGCCTCCTCGTCGCCGGCGACCTATACGGCCAACTTCACCACGCAGTACTACCTCACCACGGCCGCCAGCCCGCCGGCGGGAGGCACGATCAGCCCGGCCAGCAGTTGGCGCAGCAGCGGATCGGTGGTGAGTGTTTCCGCCACGGCCAACACCGGCTATCAGTTCACCGGCTTCAGCGGCGCCCTGAGCGGGACCACTACGCCCCAGAACCTGACCATGAACGGGCCCAAGAGCGTGACCGCGAATTTCACGGTCTCCAACCAGCCCCCACAGGCGGTCTCGGTTACGCCCTCCTCCGGCAGCGGACTGGGGCCGCAGGCCTTCCAGTTCCTCTACTCGGACCCGAACGGCTATGCGAACCTCGCGTCGCTGTATGGGCGCTTCAATGCCACTGCTTCCGATGTCGCTGCCTGCTCCTTCCGCTACGACCGGGCCACCAACTACATCTACCTGTACAACGACGCCGGGACGGCCTGGCTGGGGCCGGTCGTGCTGGGCAACCAGCTCACCAACAGCCAGTGCACCCTCGGCGCCGGCAGCACCACCCCCAGCGGCAACAACCTGACGCTCAACCTCACGATCACCTTCAACAGCTCCTTCGCCGGCGCCAAGAACACCTACATGCAAGCCGTGGACGCCGCCTCCGCCTCCAGCGGCTGGCAGACGCGGGGAACCTGGACGGTGCCGGCGCCTTTGACGATCACGACCGCCTCGCCGCTGCCGAGCGGTGCCTGGGGAGTGGCTTATTCACCACTGACACTCGCTGCGACTGGGGGAACACCCCCTTACAGTTGGTCCAAGGAGGATCCGGCGACTAACGGGAACCTGCTCCCGTCAGGGCTCACCCTCTCTGCCGGTGGTGTGTTGAGCGGCACGCCAACGCGAGGGGGCCAGACCTACGGCTTCTGGATAAGAGTAACTGACAGCCTTGGCGCCACAGCCACCAAAACCTTTACGTTGGCGATCGGACCCGCCGTGCAGCCCATCTACGGGCCGAGCCGGTTGGAAGTGGGCCTGAGCTACATGCCGTTCAATGACTACGACTACGACCACCCGGCGAGTTCGAAGTTTCCCTACAGTTGCCCTCCCGGCTCATCGATCCGGGGCTGCTTCCAGACGGTGCTGGCGGAGCTACGCGCCCAGGGTGTTTCCGGGGTCCGGATTTTCTTCGGATTATGCGGTTCGGATTCCACGCCGCTGGTGAACTGCGGCCAGAACTGGACTCAGGTGCGCTATAAAGGGAATTTGGATCCCCCGGATCTGACCTGGATCAATCGGGTGAAGGACTTCTTCGGGGATGTAAGGAACGCCGGGATTCAGAACGTCACGCTCACACCGGCCCATCTGGGCGGCGCGCCCTATTCCAAGCCCAAATCCGAGACCAGGACGCCAATGTCCCCACCACCACCGGATCCGCCGATTCACTGTGCCGATGCGCCCGACACGATCTACTTCTATCCCGGCGCGCCGCTGGGTTACAAGTACCTCGGCGGCAACGACTACTTCCCGATCGGCCAGGACGACAATAACGCTTACAACTGCGCGCCCATCAATCCATACTTCGTGGGCTGGCAAAACCAGTACGACGTGATCAACGCCATGCTCGCCGCAGCGGCAGAGAAGCAGCTTACGGTGTCTGAGCTCGACTTCGAACAGGAGCTCAATATTATGAACTTCCCGGCCCTGGCGCGGTTCATCGTCGATAACGCCCAAGGGGATTCGGGCCAGCCGAACGTCAGAGACGCACTCCGCTACTACATGGGCCTGCATGGCTTCGACACGGGGCGGGTGACCTGGTCGGCGCCGTGGTCGAACTCCACTCTTGGAGGATACAATTGTACGAGCGTTTACGCAGGTTACGCGCGCACGATGGGCGCGGACCAGATCGCCTCCGCCATCGGGGGCGGACTGATCGGTCGTCCCCGCGACCCGAGTCCCCCTGTGGGTCTTGAAACCGGATACCTCACTTGTAACGGCAACACCGACATCATGTTCCAGATGCCCAGCTACGGGACACAGCCCAATATTCTCGACGTTCATCTTCGCCCCTGCGTTGCACAGCCAGGGACGCACTGCGTGCTGAACGACGCGGCGGCGGCCGTCCAGAGCGAGGCCAGAATCGACTTTGACGACATCGTTAACTACACCGCCCGGTTTCCCTCGACCGCAACCGTCATGCTCGGAGAGACCCACAGCAACAGCGATAACGGCACCACCGGCGCGTTGTGCGAAGACGGGACGCTAAATGCTCCTGCCGAGACCGTGGCTGGGTTCAACCAAAGCGCCCTCGCCGGCCGCAGCGTAGTATTCCGCCCCTGGATGCAACTGCAATACCCCTCCGGCGACTGCTTCAAATACCCGGGCAACCAGCGGGTCAACTTTCAGGGAAGCGGGCCTTATACGCCGACACAACAATGAGGATCCGTGGCAGGCCGGCGCGACCGCACAGTTGTGATTGGGAGGTACAAAGATGAAGTCTCGGAAGATCCTATCTTCAACCATTCTCCTGACTGCCTGCGCCTTAGCCCAGGCGCCGTTTGGAGCGATGCAGGGCTCGGTGACCGCCGAGGACGGCGCCCCAGTGGCAGGCGCGGTGGTCTCCTACTCCCGCATTACCCGGCTGGTGGGCCCGGCTGCTCAGGCGCGGCCGGCGCCGGGAGAGGCCGTCGTGCACAGCAGCATCTCATCGGATACAAACGGGGCGTTCGCCGTCTCCAACCTGCCCGCCGGCGACTACGCGCTCTGCGCAGAGGTTCCCTCGGCGCCCTATCTGAATCCCTGCAAATGGTCCTCCTCGCCGAAGGCGACCATCGCGGCAGGCGCGGTCGACCGGCCGGCGCTGGTCCTGAAAAGGGGCGTATTCTTGAAGGTGCGGGTCAACGACCCCAGAGGACTGCTTCCGCCGGTGAAGAACGATCCGTCGCGGGCGCCGAACCTCATCCTTGGAGTGGTGTTTGGAAGCGGCGCCTTTCTCGCCGCCGCCATTACGCGTGCCGATCAGAGCGGCCGTGACTACCAGATGAGCATTCCCGCCGGAGTGCCGCTGAAGCTGTGGGTGTTCAGCCGGCACGTGACGTTGACGGATGCGATGGGCTTGCCGGTGGATAACTCGGGTGGAAGGATTCCGTTCCAGGCCCTGGCCGGGCAGGATCAGGTTTTCACGCTGAACGTTTCCGGGCGGGATCCGCAGTCGCCGTAGCAGGGTTATCCGGATGCGTCTCTTCCTGATCCTTGTTGCGGCGGCCGCGGTCGTGTGCGGGCAGAGACCCATAATCTCCCCCGGCGGCGTGGTGAACGCGGCGAGTTACGTCGCCGGCGGGCAGACAGGCAGGGCCCTCTCTCCCGCCTCCCTCGTTTCGATCTTTGGGTCTAATCTCGCCGCGACGGAGCAGGTGGCCAGCGGCTTTCCTCTGCCTACCACTCTGGGGGGGACGTCTGTGACCCTGAGCGGAGTCCCGGTGCCAATCCTCTACGTCTCTCCCCGCCAGATTAATATTCAGCTTTCCACCGTCCCTGTCCCTGTGCCGCCGCCCTCAACCGATCCCGCTGGGCTCGTGGTGGTCACCGCGGCCGGCGCCAGCGAACCATTCCCCCTTCCCGGTGACATCGGAGGACCGTTCGGGATTTTCACGCTGGACGGCAGCGGCTGCGGCCAGGGAGCCATCCTCAACGTCGCCAGCGATGGCAGCGTGTCCCTCAACTCACCATCCAACAGCGCTTCACCAGGTGATTTCATTTCCGTCTACGGCACTGGCCTGGGGGCTGTGTTCAACCCGCCGCCAGCCGGCAGTCCAGCGCCGTCGAATCCCCCGTCGCTGGCGATGAGTTGGAGCCTGTTTCTAGGCATATTTGACCTCGCACCGCCGCTCCCGCTCCCGCCAGCCCCGCTTACCAAAGTTTCATGGGCGGGCCGCGCGCCGGGCTTCGTCGGCGTGGACCAAGTCAACGTCCGGATCCCTGACACCGTTCGTGAGGGCTGTGGCGTTCCCCTTATCATCGGGACAACCGTGGGCCGGAGCCAGCCGATCCCGATCAGCATACGCAGGGGCGGGGGCGCCTGCATTGATCCACCTACGGCAGGCTACGGGCTGATCACGTGGGAAAGGACAGTGGCCAGCGGGACCACATCCGGTGGCGTCGCCGAGACCTTCACCGCCGCTTTCCCCGCCTCACCTGGCCAACAGCCGCCCCCACCGGTGGAGTTTCGTGGTAGGACTGGGGTCATTGATCTTTTTGGTCCTTCCTGCCCGCTGCCCGGCTACAAGAGCCTCGACGCCGGGACCGTGACCATCCAGGGTCCCGGCTTCGGCCCAATGGAAGCCGCTCCTTCGGTGGTGGACGGGCAGCGGGTCTATCGCGCGGCCCTTCCGAACGGGACGATCCGGCCCGGTTCGTTCACTGCCATGGTCAGCGGCGGCAGCGAGGTGGGGCCGTTTCAGTCCAGCCTGCGGATCGGCTCGGGCATCAACATCACGTCGTCGTTTCCACCCGGAACGGTCGTCCGGCTCGCCGCTAGTGGCGGGCCGCTCGGGCTGACGGCCAATTGGACCGGGGGCGATCCGGACGCCTGGGTGACATTGAAGGTTGTAAGCCACCAGGGGGTTTCCGACGTCTACTCCTTCATCCAGGCGTGGGCATCGAGCGGAACTGCTACGATCGGCACTCAGGGGCTCCCGCCAGGGCGGGGCGAAATCATCCTGGAAGTGACCCCCGATCCGGCTCAGGTACCCGCGCTTTCCGCGCCGGGGCTCTCCCTGGGCGGACAACACCTGTGGAAGTATACTTATCGATTCGGCGGCTTGACGCTTCAGTAGTGTCCCCACCGGCGCCGGGACCGGCTCGACTGGGCTCCCTGTTTTGGTGCGGCAATGGGCGTGCAAATAGTTTGAGATGCGTCTCTTCCTGATCCTAGTTACGGCGGCCGCCGTGGCCTGCGGGCAGAGACCCGTGATCTCCCCCGGCGGCGTGGTGAACGCCGCGAGTTACGTCGCGGGCGGGCTGACAGGCAGGGCCCTCTCTCCCGCCTCCCTCGTTTCGATCTTTGGGTCCAATCTCGCCGCGACGGAGCAGGTGGCCAGCGGCTTTCCTCTGCCTACCACTCTGGGGGGGACGTCTGTGACCCTGAACGGAGTCCCGGTGCCAATCCTCTACGTCTCTCCCCGCCAGATCAATATTCAGCTTTCCACCGTCCCTGTCCCTGTGCCGCCGCCCTCAACTGGCCTTCGATGGAGTCGGTGGCGCGCTCCTGGCGTGTCCGCCGGTAGTGGTCA
>CAZIRH010000237.1:0-7715 GCA_964541065.1 uncultured Solibacteraceae bacterium | reverse complement strand
CGTCCGGTGGTGTGGGAGGGTGACCGGGCGCAATCCCGGTCACCCGACCCGATCAGGGGGCCGAGATGTGCGGTGGTGGGAAAACTAAGTGACATTGGGCTGAAGCCTGTCCCACGAGTTTACGTGTAGCTTCCCAGTGACTTTTGCCGCAGGCTCCTCGGGCATCCCGCCGCCTTCGCTATAATCGGAGTGGATCCCCTCGGGGTAACCAGGAGTACTGACGGCCATGAAGCGCATTGGCATGCTTACCGGCGGCGGCGACGTTCCGGGTCTGAACGCGGTGATCAAAGCGGTGGTGTATCGCGGCAGCGAGATCGGCTGCGAGGTGATCGGCATCCGGCGGGGCTGGGAAGGCCTGACGCACGTCAATCTGGAAGACCCGGCCAGCCGGGCGCGCTACATCCTGACGCTCAACCGGGAGAACACCCGCACCATAGACCGCACCGGCGGCACCTACCTGCACACCACCCGCACCAACCCCTCGAAGATCAAGGCGCTGCCGGACCACCTGAAGGGGATAGAGTTTCCCAAGACCGAGGTCACCAAGGAGGGTGTCACCAGCACGGTCTTCGACATGACGCCGCAGGTGCTCAGGAACCTGGAAGCCCTGGGCATCGACTACCTGATCGCCATCGGCGGGGACGACACGCTCAGCTACGCGGCCACGCTGGACCGGGCCGGCGCGAAGGTGATCTCGATCCCCAAGACCATGGACAACGACGTGCAGAACACCGAGTACTGCATCGGCTTCTCGACGGCCATCACGCGGGCTACGGACGCCATCGAGCGGCAGCGCACCACGGTGGGCTCGCACGAGCGGGTGGGCATCTTCCGCGTGTTCGGGCGCGACGCGGGACACACGGCGCTGTACACGGCCTACGTCAGCTCGCTGCGCTGCTGCATTCCCGAGTACAAGTTCAGTCTGGAGAAGCTGATCGAGCTGCTGCTCACCGACAAGCGCAACAACCCCTCCAACTACTCGATGGTGGTGCTCTCCGAGGGCGCCGAGTGGGAGGGCTACCGGGTGCGCCAGTACGGGGAGGCCGATGCTTACGGCCACCGCAAGAAGGCCAATGTGGGCGAGGACCTGAGCGACGAGATCAAGCTGCGCGCCAAAGAGGAAACCGTGGTCAGCGATTTGACCTACGAGTTGCGCAGCGGTGAGCCGGACTTCATCGACAAGATGGTGGCCTCGACCTTTGCCAACATGGCGCTGGATTGCGTGGTGGAGAAGGCCTCCGGGGTGATGATGGCCATCCAGAACGGCTGCTACGTTCGGGCGCCCATCCCGGATCCGAAGCGGGGACCGCGCCAGGTGGACGTGGCCACCATGTACAACACCGAGCGCTACCGTCCCAACTACGCCAGCAAGACCGGGCTGCCCATCTTCCTGACCAGGGCCTAGGTGTCCTTCCGGAACTTTCTCCATCGCCGCCGCGCGCCGGCGCGACTGTCGGCCGAGCTGCGCCGCCAGATTCGCTCGAGCTTCGAGCAGGCCGCGGGCGACGAGGAGCACTTCCCCTCGACCATCGACCCGCGCATCTACCACGTGCAGTTGGTCCTGGAGTTCTTCGGCGAGCTGGAGGGGAGGCGCGTGCTGGACGTGGGCTGCGGCAAGGGCCGCTTCGCGCGGATCCTGGCGGAGCGCCATCCCCGGGCCGAGGTCTGGGGCCTCGACATTTCTCTGGCCATGCTGAAGTTCGCGCCGCGGTCGGTACGGACCTGCGCCGGCTCGATGACGGAACTGCCGTTCGCGGACGCGTCGTTCGACGCGGCCTACGCCACCGAATCGCTCGAGCACGCCGTCGAGATCCCCACCGCCGTGGCCGAGATCTGCCGGGTGGTCAAGCCGGGCGGGCGCATCGTCATCATCGACAAGAACGCCGAGCAGTGGGGCCGGCTCCAGACGCCCGAGTGGGAGCGATGGTTTCACCGGAAGGAGCTCGAGCGGCTGCTCGGCCGCCGCTGCCGCGAGGTCTCCAGCCGCTTCATCTCCTACTGGGAGGACGTGCCGCCGGACGGGCTGTTCCTGGCCTGGCTGGCGCGGAAGTAGTTACACTGTAGGGGAACTCCTATGACGCCTGCGCGCAGCACTGCCATCTTCCAGGAAGTCGTCGAGACGGAAGGACACCTGATCGACTCGCACATCATGGAGCGCATCTTCGACACGGTGGTGGCCTGCCAGGGGCGGTTCGACGTCGAGCGGTTTAGCATCGGCCGGACCAACAGCGAGCCCTCCTACCTGCGCATGAAGGTGGAAGCTCCCAGCCGCGAGCAGATGGAGACCTTGCTACAGCAGTTGCTGGGCCTGGGCTGCGCTCCCCGGGACAGCGCGGACACGGCTCTGGCCGGCGTCGAGCGGGACCGCTGCGCCCCGGAGGATTTCTACTCCACCACCAACCATCGCACCCTGATCCGCCACCGCGGGCAGTGGGTGGAGGTGGAAGACCAGCGCATGGACGCGCTGATTGTGGTCGAGGGCGGACGCGCTCGCTGCCGGCGCCTGCGGGACCTGCGCGCCGGCGATGGCGTGGTGGTGGGCCTGCGCGGCATTCGCGTGGTGCCGGAAGCGAAGGAGCGGGACCGCCTGGCTTTCGCCTTCATGAGCACCGGGGTCTCCTCGGAGCGGCAAGTGGAGACGGCGGTGCGCCAGACGGCCGCGCTGATCCAACAGACGCTCGCCGCGGGCAAGAAGGTGGCGGTGGTGGCGGGCCCGGTGGTCGTGCACACCGGGGGAGCGGGAGCGCTGGCGCGGCTGATCCGGCGGGGGTTCGTGCAAGCGGTGCTGAGCGGCAACGCGCTGGGCGTGCACGACGTGGAGGCGGCGCTCTTCGGAACCTCGCTGGGGGTGCGGCTGGCCGACGGCCGCCAGGAAGAGCACGGGCACCGCAACCACATGCGCGCCATCAATGCGATCTTCCAGGCGGGCGGCGTCCAGCCGGCGGTCGAAAGCGGGCGCTTGACCAGTGGCGTCCTTTACGAGTGCGTGCGGGCCGGGGTGCCGTTCGTGCTGGCCGGGAGCCTGCGTGACGATGGTCCGCTGCCCGAAACCATCACCGACATGAACGCGGCGCAAGACGCTTACGCCGGCGAGCTGCGCGGCGCCGGCCTGGTGCTGTGCCTGGGCTCGATGCTGCACTCGATCGCCGTGGGCAACATGCTGCCGAGCTGGGTGAAGATCGTCTGCGTGGATATCAACCCCGCGGTGGTCACCAAGGTGAGCGACCGCGGCACCGGCCAGGCGGTGGGCGTGGTCACCGACGTGGGGCTGTTCCTCGAGTCTCTGGCCAGGATCCTGGTGGAAACATGAAGCCGCCGCCATACACCGACGAACATGCGCGGGCCGGAGTGAAAACTCCGCTGCCGGAGATGGAAACCTGGCCCAACCAGTATCCGGGCTACGAGATCGAGATCGTCGTACCGGAGTTCACCTCGGTCTGCCCCAAGACCGGGCTGCCCGACTTCGGCAAGATCATTTTGCGCTACACGCCCGACCAGCGCTGCCTGGAATTGAAGTCCTTCAAGGTGTATCTGCTGGCGTACCGCAACCTGGGCATCTTCTACGAGAACGCGGTGAACCGCATCCTGCGCGATGTGGTCCAGGCCGCCCGGCCGGTGCGGGCAACCGTGACGGCCGAGTTCACGCCGCGCGGGGGCATGTCCACCACGGTGACGGCGAGCTGGAGCAAGAAGCGTGGCCGACAGTGAGCTGAAGACCGAGGAACTCAGCGCCATCATCCGCGAGATCCGCGAGCGGGTGCGGGCGCGGCATCCGGAAGGCTCCGCGGCCGGGCTGCCGCTGCCCGACCTGATGCCCGTCGTGCACGCGCGGGCGGCCGCCGAGGCCAAGGTGGCCTCCATCGGCACGGTCAATCCCCGCCCGCCGGGCCTGCTCCACGGCGTGGTCCAGGCCGTCAAGCGGCTGGTGGCGCGCCTGCTGGACTGGCACGTGCGCGAGCAGGTCGAGTTCAACCGCGGGGTGATGACGGCGATTGAAGCCATCCTGGCGGCGCTGAGCGAGAACAACCGCGCGCTGGCTCGGCTGGCGGCTCAGGAGGAGGCCTACGCGGACGAGTTCCGCGGGGAGGCGCGGGAACTCAAGGACATCCGGGCTCACTGGGCCGCCTGGCGCGCCGACTGGGAGCAGAAGCTCGCCACCAACGAGATCCAGTTCCTGCGGAGCGTGGCCGATCTCCAGGGCGCCTTCCAGCACCGCGCCTCGCTGATGGAGTCGAACTTCCGCGACTTGATGCGCAGCCAGCACGCGGACTTCACCGGGGCGCTGGACCGCTCGGGGGTCGAGGTCCAGACGCGCCTGTGGGCGGATCTGGAGAGGATCCGCCTGGAATTCGAGCGGCTGATTCACGCCGAGCTGCGGCTGGTGCGGCAGCGCGCGGCATCGGCGCCGCCCCTCGCGGTCGCGCCCGCTGAGGCTGAACCGGTGCGTCCACAGATCGACTGGCTGGCCTTTGCCGAGCGCTTCCGCGGCTCGCGCGAGCACGTCCAGGAGAGGCAACGCATCTACGTGCCGCGATTCGCAGGCTGCCAGGCGGTGCTGGACCTGGGCTGCGGCCGCGGTGAGTTCCTCGAATTGACGAAAGAGGCCGGCATTCCGGCGCGCGGCATCGACGACAACCGAGAGGCGGTGGCGCTGTGCCGTGCGCGCGGCCTGGAAGCCGAATGCGCCGAGATCTTCTCCCACTTGGCGGGGCTTCCGGATGCGTCGCTCGACGGCATCTTCTGCGCGCACGTGATCGAGCACCTGCTGCCCGAGCGCGTGCCGGAGCTGGTGCGGCTGGCCGCGGCCAAGCTCCAGCGCGGCGGCCTGCTGATCTTCGAGACGCCCAACCCGGAATCGCTGGCCATCTTCGCCACGCACTTCTATCTCGATCCCACGCACCAGCACCCCGTGCCTCCGGCGTTGATGGTGTTCTACCTGGAAGAGGCCGGCTTCGGCGGCATCGAAGTCGAGCGCTTTGAGCCCGACGGTCTGGACTACGCGGCGTGCGGGCGCAAGGTGGGGTGAGGCTGTCAGCGCAGAGGGTTCCGCCACCGCAGGCCGGGGAAGCGCGCGAAGTCCGCGTCACAGGAGCACAGTTCGGCGCCATGCTCGATGGCCAGCGCGGCCAGGTGAGCGTCCGAGGTCAGGTTTCCTCCTGTGCCCCAGGGCGCGAGCAAGTCCCTCAAGATGCGCAGATGCCTGGGTCCCGGGTGAATCACCGTGGCCGGGGGCTGAGCCAGCCAGCGATCCACCAAGTCAAGAGCGGTCTCGACTGGAAGCGGCCGCTCAAAGAGACCGGGCCTGGTGGCCAGCCTGAGAAAAGCCAGCAACACGTTCCAGGAAAAAGCCACCGTCTCGGTCCCGGTCAGGATTCCCTCCAGCCAGGCCCTGGCCCGGGAATGCAGCGCGGCGTTCGCATTGACGGCGTACAGCAGCAGGTTGACATCGAGGAGCTTCATTTTCGCAGCGCGAGCCTCCGGGCGAGCTCCTCATCCTCGATCGCTTCGGCGGCAGCCAGCGCCTTCTCCCAGCGGAAGTATCGCTCGGCGCCCATATGGAAGCACCTTTGCTCGAAGCGCTTCTTGCGGGAGGGCACCGGCGGCACCAGCCCGGCCCGGATCGCCCGGTTGAGTGCTTCCTTGAAGGAGATGCCCCGCTCCCGCATAGCGGCTCGAAGGAGCTGCTCGACGTCCGGTTCCAGGGTGACGGTGGTGCGCATGCTGCAATCATAGCATCAAACCGGCTGCTGTCATGATGCCATCCCGGCGCCGACGGTCTGGACTACGCGGTGTTCGAGCGCAAGGTGGGGTGAGCGGCTTCCTCAGAGGCGACCGCGGCGGCGCCGCCACAGCAGCAGGCCGATGAGCGTCTTGGCGTCGCGGATGCGGCCGGCGCGGATCCAGGCCTCCAGTTCGCGGGGTGCGAACCAGCGGCAGGTGATGCGCTCGTCCTCCATGGGTTGGGCGACGCCCGGGCTGAGGCCGGTGGCCACGAAGATGGTCATCTTCTCGGAGACGTAGCCGGGGCTGGCGTAGAAGGAGGCCAGCTTGCGCCAGCGGCGGGCGCGGTAGCCGGTCTCTTCGAGCAACTCGCGTTTGGCGGCCGCCAACAGCTTCTCGCCCTTATCGACGCGCCCGGCGGGCAGTTCCCACAGCGAAGCGCGCGCCGCCAGCCGGTACTGACGCACCAGCAGGATCCGCCCCCGCGCGTCCACCGGCAGCATGACGGCCGAGCCGCCATGGTGCACGATGGCGCGGCGAATCTCGAAGCCTCCGGGGCCGACGGCGTGGTCCAGCGTTACGCGGAAAATCGGAGTCCGGCAGCAGAGCCGTGAGGAGAGCAGCTTCATTGAGCCTCCTCGACGACGACGGGGCCGAACCGCTGGAGCTGCCGGGCGAGCTTGGCCGCGTCGCCGACCACCACGATGGCGGCCTCCTCCGGATTGAAGTACTTTGCGGCCGCCTCCGCCAGCCGCTCGGCTTGGACGGCCCGCAACCGGGGGATGTAGCGCTCCAGATAGGCGATGGGCAGGTCCATCAGCTTGACGCCGGCGAGCTGGCTGGCCAGGCCGTCCTGGGTCTCGAGGCGGAGAACGAACACGCCGCTCAAGTAGTTCTTTGCGGTAGCCAGCTCGCTGGGCCGCACCTTCCGCTGTCCCAGACGCTCCATCTCGTCGAGCAGGGCCGCGAGAGCCCGGCCGACCACCTCGTTGCGCACCTGGGTGATGAGGCTGGCCACGCCGGACTCCTTGAGCGGCACCACGGCCGAGTGCGCGTCGTAGGCGTAACCCTTCTTCTCGCGGACGTTCATGAACAGGCGCGAGCTGGTGCTGCCGCCCAGGATGGTGTTGGCCACGAGCAGCGGGAAGTAGTCGGCGTGCGCGCGGTGAATGGCCACGCGGCCCACGCGGATGTCCGCCTGCACGGAGCCGGGCCGGTTCACCAGCACGATGCTGCGCCGCGGGTGGGGGAAACGCGCCGGCGGGGAGGACGGCACGGCCCGCTTGCTCCAAGCGGCGAAGCGGGCGCGAATCACCTCCAGCGTCCGCCGCCGGGGCGGCAGCGCCCCCAGCAGGATCAGCACGGCGTTGTTGGGCGCCAGATGCCGGTCCCGGAACCCGGCGAGGCCAGCCCGGTCGAGCCGCTCAATGGAAGCCAGCGTGGGCTCCTGGCGGCAATAGGGATGCGGCGCGAAGAGCACCTCGACGAACTTCTCGGCGGCCAGGAACTCGGCCTGAGAGCGCTGGGCCAGCAGCTCCTGCTTGCGGTTGCGCTTGCGCAGCGCGACCTCCCGCACCGGGAAGACGGCGTCGCGCGCCACGTCCGCAAGCAGGTCCAGCATCTTGGGCAGGCCGTCCGCCAGGGCGCTGGCGCCGAGGATGAGCGCATCGGGCGAGGAGTCGGCCTTGAGCGTGCCGCCAATCGTGCCCACCTCCTCGGCGATGCGCCGGGCGGTGCGCGTTCGGGTGCCTTCGGTCAGCAGAGCGCCGGTCGTCTCCGACGTGCCGGCCCGGTCCTTAGGATCGAACTTCGAGCCGGCCTGGAAACCCAGGCGGGCGGTGACCAGCCCCAGGCGCTGGTCTTCGAGCAGCACCACCGCCAGGCCGTTGCCCAGAGTGGTTTCAAAGACGGGGGGCAGCTTGTAGGGAGGCAGTTCGGGAGTCCGTGGGGGCTTGGCAGGGTTCATCTCAGTCGCCCTCCCTGCGCTCGCCCGG
>CAZIRH010000236.1:0-7715 GCA_964541065.1 uncultured Solibacteraceae bacterium | reverse complement strand
AGTCAAGGGGCCGAATACATTGAATGGAGAGCGGTATGGATTTGGCCCGACGAGTGTACCGCCGCGACTTCATACGCTCCGCGATGTCCCGCTTGACCTCCGGGAACAGGTGGCTGCACAGGTTCGCCGTCGGCCGGATGTCCGAGTGGCCGAGAGCGTCACTACGGGGCTTCAGGGGGATCCCCTGGACCAGGAGCAGCCTGGCTGCGGGGGCGCTGACGTGGGGGGCGGGTTCTCAGCCCGCGTCAAGGCGAGCCTCGGATGCTCCTGATGGCCGCCTCGGCCGACCAGCGCACCCGCGGAGAGCTTCTCAGTTGTTCGAGCACGGGAAGCGCGGGAGCAGCCGCGGGGCCGATGGCGCCGAGTGCCTTCGCCAGACTCCGCTGCACATGAACGTGCTCTCCCCGGACCTGCGCCGCTTGAAGCAGCGCCGGCAGCGCAGGCGCCGCTTCCTTGCCGAGTGAGCCGATGGCTTCGGCGACGACCATCCGCACGCCCACCTCGCGGTCCTTGAGGGCGTCAGTGAGACGATTCAGGACTGTCCGCGCGCAGCCGCCGCAGTCTCCCAGCGCCAGCGCCGCAAGGCCACGCACCACGTGATCGGGATCGTTCAGGGCCCGCGCTAGTTCGGGCACCGTCCTGGCGGCTGTTGCCGCTTGTTGGGTCAAGGCCCAGGCCGCGGCCTCACGGACCAGGGGCTCCGGATCCGCCAGCCCACCTCGAAGAGTCCCGGCATCCGTCGCCCGACGCATGCTCGTGGCACGCGCGCCGCCCCCCGCCTCCGGCTTGCCGATACGCGCCAGGACCAGCGTGTCGAGGCCGAGCCGGTAGCCTCGAGATTGGGTATTCTTCCCTGTGCAAACAAAGGTCAGCACGTGACCACCCCGCACGAGCCGCCTCCAGCCCAGCAGGTGATCTTCGGCCACGTAAAGCTCTGTGTGGTACGCGTCGATCGTCGCGCCCTCGCCAAGATTGGCGCCCGGTTCGTGTTCCAGACCCACGTCCGGCCCCAGAGGCTTTCCATCCAACAGCACGGCATAGGTGCCGTAGTCGAGGCTGTGAGCGGCCTGGGCAACCAGTTCGTAGTCCCCGTCTTCCTCGACCTGAAACGGGATGTGCATTTTTGAGCCGGGCCCATTGGCGCGAAACAGAAGCAGATCACGCGACCAGAACGCTTCTTTCTGCACCTCCGCCGTCCCGCCCTCGGCCTTAACTTCCGGCAGCCCTGTCTCGACTTCAATCTGGCGCGCATTGCCGTGTGGCAGGCGAGCAGAGCCGTAGGGCGGCTCGGGAAGTCCCCCGGCAATGCCGGCCTGATACCAGAACGCCACGCTGCTGAACAAGTCGGCTCGCTCCTCGAAGGCGGAGCGGACGCTGCCGTCCGGGTTGAAGGTCCAGCCGGCATGTTCCAGATCGAAGCGCAAGGAGCGGGTGAACGGAATCGGATCGACCACGTGCCATCGATAGGCGCTCAACCGCGCTCCCAGCCCGGTGCCTTCCGCGACCGTCACGCCGGTGTACGGACCGCTGTCCACGCGCAGGCTCCAGGCATCGTTGAAGTAGTCTTCGGTTCCCGTGCCCTCGATGCTGGCCCGCTTCTGCCCGTCCACATAGAAGAAATCGTCGCCCTCCCCGAACCATCCAGGCTCCGCTTGGACGACGTTCAGGACGGTGCCTACATAGTGTCCACGTCCCTGAACGTTCAAGACCTCGTAGGGCTTGCCGCGCTCGGCGGGCAGCTCCTGGCGGTAGAGGGCATGGAAGCAGCAGACCTCCGCCGGCAGTTCTTTCAGCCTTCGCCAGTCCACGTGGTAGTACAGATTCGACACACGGCGGCGACCCTCATTGGTCACCGTGATGCGACAGGACTTCCGAAAGGGCATGGGCCAGTAGCAGTTGCGGGACCGCCCGCTCGAGCTGTTGCGAACCATGAGCGAATCCAGCGTCCGTTCCTGGCCGTGACCTACGCCGAAGAAGTCTCCCACGGGAACATCCACACTGGGCGTGGCGCTGCCGTCGTAGTAGACACGAAAGCGCAGCAGGCGTGGCCAGCCGTATTCACTGGCCGCGACGGTCAGCCAGATATGAGCCACTACACCGGGGCCGGCGAGGTTCGCCAGCACCACGGTTTCGCCCGGGATCGGCCGCTTGCTGTCATCGTTGCTTCTCAGGTCAGGGTTGTTGCTCGACGAGCGGAAGGCGGCGAAGTCCTTCGGCCGGGCGAGCTCGAGCCCATCTCCGAGTCCGGAGAGGCCTTGGGCGCTGGCGATCGACAGGCAGAGAAGCACCCCCATCTGTAGCCGCAGGATAGAGGTTGGAAAGTTGGACAGCATGTGTTGCGCCTTAGAAGGGCCGGCCGCGGCGGCCGCGCCACAGCGGCCTCCCTGAATCGTCGCGCAAGCGGATGGTTTGCCTGGTCTCGGTCAAGGTGACCGAGGCGGCCGTCAGCTCATCGGCGTCAGGCCGCTTGAACCCCTTGGCGCTCAACTGCTGGCCGGCCTTCGGATTAAAACCCTGCTCGACCAGGTAGCGCATTGAGCCCAGCCACACTTTCCAGATGCGGCCGTCCTCCGCCTTCACCTCGAGCGAGGACATTCCTTGGCCGCGCGCCAAGCCCACCTTGGTGATGCGGCCGGCAATCTCGACCCGCGGATAAGACGCCACCGGCGCCTGCTGGCCCGCGCCTCCGAGCACGGATGCCAGCAGGATGGCTGCCATCACAAGAACCCTGTTCACGGCGAACCTCCATCCAGCCGCTATTGTGCCAGACTGTGGGCCGGGGGAAGACGTCGCCTCCCCCGGGCTTGCAGTCTCCGCGCAGTTAGCGCCCTGCGCGCCGGCCCTGCGGGCGGTGCCTCTGTCCACGGCCGTCCTGCGGCCCGGTCCGCTTTCCAGCCTTGTTCCCGGACCGGGCGCCGTAGCCGGTGCCATCCCTGGGCCCTTGCCCCTGCTGCGGAGTCCCGCACCGAGGACAGGGTTGCGGCGCGGGCGTGGACTGGGCCCAGGCTCCGGTCGCCACCAGCAGAGCCGCCGCGGTTGCCAATGTCAAGAACGTCTTCTTCATGTTTCGAACCTCCGCCCAGGGAGGTGCAGGCCGCAGGCCAAACGCAGCTTGTTGAAAACAAAGAGCAAGCGCGTCGTGCCGGAGGAGGGGAGACCTGCAATTCCTGCGCGGGCGGGCCTCGCGAGGCGCAGGATCTGCGCGTGGGCGCTATTCGTGCGGCTTGATGCCGTACTCCTTGAGGCGGTACTGCAAGGTGCGGAGACTGATGCCGAGCTGACGCGCCGCCCGCGTGCGGCTGCCCTGATGGGCGCGCAGCGCCTCTTCGATGGCGCGGCGCTCGATCTCCTTCATGCGAACGGCACGGCGCTCCTCGGGCTCCGCTATGGGAAGATGCTCCGGCTGGACCGCAGCTTCCGACAGGATGGCCGCCCGCTCCATCATGTTCTCCAACTCGCGCACGTTCCCGGGCCAGGCGTGACTGAGCAGCTTCTCCACAGCTTCCTGCGACAAAACGGGCGCGGGCTTTCCCAGGGTCTCCGCCGCGCGAGAAAGAAAGAAGCTGGCCAACACGGCGATGTCCGCCGGCCGCTCGCGCAGCGGTGGGATCTCCAGCGGGAAGGTGTTCAGGCGGTAGTAGAGGTCATCGCGGAACTGGCCCTCGGCCACCAGGCGCTTCACGTCGCGATTGGTGGCCGCGATCAGGCGGACATCGGCCGTGGTCGAGCGCGTTCCGCCCAACCGCTCGAAGCTCCGCTCCTGCAATACCCGCAGCAGCTTGGACTGGAGGTGGCCATCCAGCTCGGCGACCTCGTCCAAAAACAGCGTGCCTCCGTCGGCGCGCTCGAAGACTCCCTGGTGCTGGGCGACGGCGCCGGTGAAAGCGCCCTTCTCGTGGCCGAACAGCGCGCTCTCGATCAGCGTGGGAGCCAGCGCCGCGCAGTTCAGCGCCAAAAACACGCGGTCGGCGCGCCGGCTGTGGGCGTGGATGCAGCGAGCCAGCAGTTCCTTGCCGGTGCCGCTTTCCCCCGTCAGCAGCACGTTGGCATTGGTGGGGGCCACTTTGCGCGCCAGATTCAGCAGCTCGAGCATGGCCGTATCGCGAGTGATCAATGTTCCGCAGGCAAACGGGGTATCCTCGTGACCCGCCGGCGGAAGCGGAGGGGGCTGCTGCTCGAGGGCCCGGCGGACCAACTGCCGCAACTCCTCGGGGCTGCGCAGCGGCTTCTCCAGGAAGTCGATCGCGCCCAGTTTCATGGCCTCGACCGCCGCGGGCACCGTACCGAAGGCCGTGATCATCACCGCAGGCGTCCCTGGAGCGTGCTGAGCCAGCCAGCGCAGGACCATCAGGCCGTCGCCGTCCGGCAGCTTGAGATCGCAGATTGCCAGTTGGAGGCTCTTGCCGGCCGCGGTTCGGATGGCTTCGCCCACCGCACCGGCGCTCTCGACGGCGTAGCCTTCGCCCGTGAGGATCGTCTCCAGCAGCCTCCGGAACCCCGGATCGTCGTCCACCACCAGAATGGTTTTCATGCGGGCGTGGTCTCCTCGATGTCCATGCCGGGGAACAGCAGCTCGGCCCTGGTGCCGTGCGGGTCAACGGGCCACAGGTTCAACTGGCCGCCCAGCGCGGAGGCCAGTTTGCGGGCAATCGACAGGCCCAGGCCGGTGCCGGTGGCCTTGGTGGTGAGAAAGGGCTGAAACAGTCTGGCGCGCACGTGCTCGGGCAGGCCCGGTCCGTTGTCTTCCACCGAAATGAGGAGCCCGCCCGCGGGCCCGCGTACAGCGCCGAGCCTCACTTCTCCATCTTCGCTCCCCTCGAGCGCCTCGACCGAGTTCCGAATCAGGTTCACCAGGACCTGCTTGAGAAGGTCGGGATCGGTCCGCATGCGCCAGGGCTCGGCGCGGCACGAGAATCGAATGGGGCGTGCCCCGATGGCTTCGCGGGCGTAGGCTTCCAGTTCGGCGCAGAGGACCGCCCACTCCGTGAGTCGCAAGGCCGGCTCCGAGGGCCGCCCGTACAGCAGCAAATCCGTGACCAGCCGCTCCAGCCGCCGGACCTCGCCCAGAACGGGCTCCAGAAGCGCGAGCATGGCCTGGTCCGCTCTTTCGGCGGCGAGCTGGGCGAAACCTTTGATCGTCCCCAACGGGTTCCGAATCTCGTGCGCCAGCGCGGCGGAAAGCTCGCCCAGCCGCGCCAGGTGCTCCAGTTCGACCTGACGCCGCTCCAGGCGCGCGGTGCGCCGGGCGGCCCACAGAGCGTAGGCCGACAGCAGCAGCAACACCAGGCCGCTCAGGGAGGCTACCAGCACATTGTGACGCGCATGTGTCACCAGAAAATCCGCGGCGGAAGCCGCCAGGTCGATGCGCGCGATCCGCAACTCCGACCCCGAATGAAACGGCAGATAAGCCCGGAAGACTTTCTCGCCGTTCAGGTCCACTTCCGCGGTCTGGAACAACTGTTGCCCGCGCCAGATGGGCTCCATGAGGGGGCGCTCCGGCGTCGCTTGGTCCGCGCTGAACACCCGGATGTCCACCAGACCGGGTTCTTCCGCGGCGAGCGTTTCCAGACCCTCGGCGAAACCCTCCGGCGGCAGGGTTTCCAGGCGGGCGGCGATTGTGGCTGCCCGGTCGCGCAGGTAGACCCTCTGCATGGTTTGCAGCTCGCGGAAGGTCACCACCGCGCTGGTGAGCAGGGCCAGCGGGAGGGCGAGCAGGGCCAAATACCACAGGTGTCGAAGGCTGCGTCCTGGGGCGCTGGGCATGAATCGCCTCTGGTGCCGGGAAGGGCTCGGCAGCCTATGATGTTCGGCCAACCTCGGTGTCAGTCTCCCGCCGCCGGCGCCGGTGCCACGGCCAGCCGCCGCCGCCCCAGCCAGGCCTTGGCGTCCTCGACGAAGGAATAGGCCGTGGGGACCACCAGCAGCGTCAGCAGCAGGCACAGCGTCTGCCCGCCGATGATGGTCACCGCAATGGCCGAGCGCTGCGAGGCCCCCACCCCGATGCCTATGGCCGTGGGGATCAACCCCGCCACGATCGCGGACGTCGTCATCAGAATGGGCCGCAGCCGCACCCGGTTGGCCTCCAGTATGGCCTCCCGCAGCGGCATCCCCTGGCGGTACAGGCGGTTCATGTAGTCGATCTGCAAGATCCCGTTCTTCTTGACGATGCCGATGAGCAGCAGCACGCCCAGAGCGCTGAACAGGTTCAGGGAGCGGCCGGTGGCGATCAGCGAAATCAGCGCGAAGGGGATCGACAGCGGCAAGCTCAGCAGGATGATGAACGGGTGAACCAGGCTCTCGAACTGGGCGGCCAGCACCATGTACATGAAAATGGCGGCCAGCCCCAGCGCCATCAGCATGTTGGCGGTGGTCTCTTCGAGGATCTTCACCTGCCCGGAGAAGAAGACGCTGTGTCCGGCCGGCAGGCCCACCCGGTCGATGGCGGCGGTGGTGCCGGCGGCGGCATCGGCCAGCGAATAGCCCGGGGCCACATTGCCGAACATGCTGACCGCGAACTGGCGGTTGAAGCGGTCGATGCTACTGGGACCAAGGCCGCGCTCCAGCCGGGCCACCGAGTCCAGCCGGATCAAACCCAGCCTGGCGGAGGGCACCAGGATGCGACTAAGGGCCGCAGTGCTGTCCCGCTGGCTGGGCAGCAGGCGCATGGTCACCAGGTACTGCTCGGCGCCCTCCTTGTAAGTCGAGATCTGGTCCTCGCCCGACATCAACAAGCGCACCGCCCCGGCGATATCGGAGACGCGCACTCCCAAGTCGGAGGCTCGGGTGCGGTCGATGACCACCTGGACTTCGGGGCTGTTCAGGTTAAGGCTGACCCTGGCATCGACCACCGCAGGAACTTTCACAATCTCCTGGTTGACTTCCTTGGCCAGCTCGACCAGGGGCTTGAATTCCGGCCCCAGCAACATGGCGCGGATGGGCGAGTAAGTCTCCCGTCCGCCCAGCACGTTTGGGAACCGCACCCCAGGGCGGGTGTAAGCCCAGGGCCGGAGCGCTTCTCGCGCGCGCTGTCCCATCCGCACGATATCGTCGCGCTGGTCCGCCGGCTTCAGCAGGACGCTGATCTCGGCGAAGTTCACACGATTCCGCATGCCGTGGGTCGAGGGGATGACCACGGTCACCCCGGGGATCTTCTCTAAGGCCTTGGACATGGCCAGCGCCACGCGCTCGGTTTCATCGACCGAGGAGCCTTCCGGCAGCTCCGCGGAGATCGAGAGCTCATTCTGGTCTTCCTGCGGCATCCAGTCGCGACCGATGTAACGGTAGGCCACAAAGGTGGAGGCAAAGGTCGCCAGGGCCAGGCCCACGACGGCCCAGCGGTGGTCCAGCGCCCAGCCCAGCAGCTTCACGTAGGGGCGTGCTCTCCAGCTACGGTCATGCCCGTGGCCTGCGGCCCCGGAAGCCTTCCTGCGCAGCAACCGGGAACTTAGGGTAGGTGTCAGCGTGAAGGCCACCAGCATCGACACCAGGATGGCCATGGCCATGGTCCAGCCGAACTGGTTGAGGTAGCGGCGCGCGTACCCGGTCATGAAGGCTATGGGCACGAAGATGATCACCAGCGACAGCGTGGTGGCCATCACCGCCAGCGCGATCTCCTTCGTGGCCCTGACCGCCGCCTCCTTGGGCGGCACCTCCTTTTCCTGGATCCACCGGTAGATGTTCTCCAGCACGATGATGGCGTCGTCGATGACGATGCC
>CAZIRH010000235.1:0-7732 GCA_964541065.1 uncultured Solibacteraceae bacterium | reverse complement strand
TCTACCCAGTACAGAACCCGGCGACCGCCAGAGGCCTGCGCGGCGACTTGCGGTTTCTTGCCGTACCAGCGCTGGTAGCCGTAGCCGCCCACAAAACCGGCCGCGGCCACCAGCAGCGCGAACAGAACGAACTTGGTTTTCATGTCAGCGGCACCCCCGTCAGTTCTTCCAGCCGGGCCAGCGCGAGGAGGTAGCTTTGAAGCTCCTCGTGGTAGTTGAGCTCGTAGTCCAGCATGGTGGTGAAGTTGGCGAGCACCGTGAGGAAATCCACCGCGCCGGTTTCATAGCCGGTGAGCGAAGCCTGTAGCGCCAGGCTGCTCTGCGGGATGACGGTGCTCGAATACATTTCCATCAGGCGCCAGGAAGTCTCCGCCATGAGGTAGTCGTCCTGAAGGCGGAAGGCCAGGGTTTGGCCCGCGGCTTCGAGATTCCTCCGGGCCTGGCTCAAGGTGCTGACCTCTTCGGCCACGCCGGCGCGCTGCTTGCGCCAGAACCAGGCGGGCAGCTTGAAGTCCACGCGTGCCATGTACATGGAGGGCATAGCGCCCATGTAGTAGTAGCCGGCCGAGAGCGTGTAATCCGGGTAGTACTCCTTGCGCGCGAGGTTCACGGCCAGCTCGGCGCGCTGCACCATCTTCTCTTCGCGTCCGAGCAGAGGAGCGCCCTCGCGGGCCTGCGCGAGCAGTTCCTCGAGCGTCACCCGTAGCCGAACAGGCTGCGCCTCCGCCGGCCGCTCCAGCGTAGAATCCACCGGCCGGCCCAGCAGGCTGTTCAGTTCGGCCTCCCGGCTGCGCCGTTCCTGCGTGAGCTTCGCGAGGCGAGTCTCCAGGATGGAAATCTGCGTCTGCGCCTTGAAGACGTCCTGCTGCTGGGCCTTGCCGACGGCGTAGCGGGCCTCCGTGGCGCGGAGGAACTTGCGCAGCAGGTCGCGACTGCGTTCGAGCACCTCCGTGGCGGCATAGGCGTAGCGCAGGCGGTGAAAGGCCTGCTTGAGGCGCGACACCACACTCAACTGCGCCGCCTCGTACTGCTGGAACTCGGCGTCCGCTTCCTTGGCCGCGATTTCGCCGCGCAGCTTGCGCTTGCCGGGAAACGGGAACTCCTGAGAGACCATGACGCCGGCATTGGCCGTGGGCTCGCGTCCGATGCCAGCGAACGGGCGCGGGCTGCCGCTCGAAGCGTAGCCGAGCGACAGCATGGGATCGGGCAGGCTGCTCTCCTGCGCCGGGCGCTGCCGCGCGGCCTCGTAACGTTTCTGCGCGGCCAAAATCTCGGGGTTGCGCCGCAGCACCTCCCCGATCAGGTCTTCCAGGCGCAGGCGGTCCTGTGCCGAGGCGCACAGTGCCAGCGCCAACAGACCCAGTAAGTTCCGAGACATCATGACAACCCTCCTCGCTCCGCAGACTCGGAGCACACCAAGACCGTCAGGACTTCGAGCGAGGCGGGAGGATCAGATCAGAAGAGCGGAGTGAAACAGGTACAGGTCGGGGGGCGAATGGGCGATCCGGCTCTCTGTCACCGGCGTGTGAGCCGGTCCGGGCGCCAGTTCGAGGCCGACATCCACGGGGAGTAGCCCGATCACCGCGGCGGGGGCGACGTGGTCAGCCTGCGCGTACTGCTCCAGCGCCAGGGCTTGGTGGGGGCACTGCTTCCCGGCAGGCTGCTCGCTGGAATCGCGGTGGCAGCTTCCCTGGTTGCAGCAGTCGTGCACCGGTTCCTGGGAGGCCGGCGTGCGGCAGGAGACACACCGTCCCAGCCACACGGTCCCCGTGAGCAGAACGGTCAGGAGGCTGCTGGCGAGTCTTCGCACCACCTATTTCGATGCTATCACGGCGGCGTGAGCTACTGCTTTTTTTTGCCCTGCGCGGCCACGGCCTCCATGGCCTTGCGGACCTGCTCGGGATCGCCGAGGTAGTAGCGGTTTAGCGGCCTGAGGTCGTCGTCCAGCTCGTAGACCAGGGGCATGCCGGTGGGAATGTTCAGCTCGACGATGTCCTGATCGGAAACGTCGTCCAGGTACTTAACCAGGGCGCGGAGGCTGTTGCCGTGAGCGGCAATGAGCACCCGCTGCCCCGCGCGCACCACCGGCGCGATGGTCTGGTGCCAGTAGGGCAGGAAGCGCGCGACGGTGTCCTTGAGGCACTCGGTGAGCGGCAACTCGGCCTCGGTCAGGCCCCGGTACCGGGGATCGTGGCCCGGGTAGCGCGGGTCCGTCTTCTCCAGCGCCGGCGGCTGAATATCGTAGCTCCGCCGCCAGATCTTGACCTGGGCCTCGCTGAACTTCTCCGCCGTTTCCGCCTTGTTCAGCCCCTGGAGCGCCCCGTAGTGGCGCTCGTTCAAGCGCCAGGAGATCTGGACCGGGATCCACATCAGGTCCATCTCCTCCTGCACGATCCATAGCGTGCGGATGGCACGCTTGAGGACGGAGGTGTAGGCCACATCAAAGACGTAGCCCTGCTCCTTGAGCACCCTGCCGCCCTCGAGGGCCTCGGCTATGCCTTTTTCCGAGAGGTCCACGTCGGTCCAGCCGGTGAAGCGGTTCTCCTGGTTCCAGGTGCTCTCGCCGTGCCGCAGCAGTACGACCTTGTACATGAGCGTCACCTTGGCTGCCGGAAGGCCTTGCGGCCGGCGAACTGCGCCGCGCTCCCGAGTTCCTCCTCGATGCGGAGCAACTGGTTGTACTTGGCGATGCGGTCGGTGCGGCTGGCCGAGCCGGTCTTGATCTGGCCAGCGTTGGTGGCCACCACCAGATCGGCGATGAAGGCGTCCTCGGTCTCGCCGGAGCGGTGGGAGACCACGCTGGTGTAGCCGGCTTCCGCCGCCATGCGCATGGCGGCCAGGGTCTCGGTCACGGTGCCGATCTGGTTCAACTTGATGAGGATGGAGTTGGTGATGCCATCCTGGATGCCACGGGCCAGGCGCTCGACGTTGGTGACGAACAGGTCGTCGCCAACCAGTTGGATCTTGGCGCCCAGCGCGTCGGTGAGCAGCTTCCAGCCGGCCCAGTCGTCCTCGGCCATGCCGTCCTCGATGGAAATGATCGGGTACTGCCGCACCCAGCCGGCCCAGAACTCGGCCATCTGCTCGGAGGTGCGCGCGCTCTTGTCGGACTTCTTGAAAACGTAGGTGGCCTTGGCGGCGTCGAAGAACTCGCTGGCAGCGGGGTCGAGCGCGATGGCGACCTGCTCGCCGGGCCGGTAGCCGGCCTTGGTGATGGCCTCCAGGATCAGTTGCAGGGCCTCCTCGTTGGACTTGAGGTTGGGAGCGAAGCCGCCCTCGTCGCCGACGGCGGTCGAGTAGCCCGCCTTCTTGAGCACGCTCTTGAGCGTGTGGAAGACCTCCGCGCCCATGCGCAGCGCCTCCGCGAAGCGCTCCGCGCCGAACGGGGCGATCATGAACTCCTGCACGTCCACCGAGTTGTCGGCGTGCGCGCCGCCGTTCAAGATGTTCATCTGCGGCACCGGCAGCACGCAGGCGGAAACCCCGCCCAGGTAACGGTACAGGGGCAGCCTGCGGCTGGCGGCCGCCGCGCGCGCCGCGGCCATCGAGACGGCCAGGATGGCATTGGCGCCCAGGCGGCCCTTGTTGGGCGTGCCGTCCAGGTCGATCAGTATCTTGTCCAGTTGGGCCTGCCGGGTGGCGACCTGGCCGCACAGCGCCGCGGCGATCTCGGTGTTGATGTTCCGCGCGGCCTGGCGCGTGCCCTTGCCCAGGTAGCGCGCCTTGTCGCCGTCGCGCAGCTCCACCGCCTCGTGCTCCCCGGTCGAGGCGCCCGAAGGCACCGCCGCGCGGCCCATACTCCCCTCCGCCAGGCAAACGTCGGCTTCCACCGTCGGGTTGCCGCGGGAATCCAGGATTTCCCGTCCGATGATTTTCACGATTTCCGTCATGTTGATGTGCGCTCCTAAAAGAACTTGAGAGAACTCTGCCGGGCGCCAGCGCCTCATGGGGCGGCTTTGGGGGCGGAGCCGTCCGGCTCATTCACTATCACCACGATGCCGGAATCCGTCACGTGGTAGCCCTTGGCCCGGTCTTCTTGAAGATCATAGCCGATGAGGCTGGATTCGGGGACGTGCACGCCCGCCCCGACGATGGCGCGCCGGATGCGGCTGTAACGTCCCACCTCGGCGTTGTGCATCAGGATGGAACTCTCGACCTCGCAGTAGCTGTTGATGCGCACGCCGGGCGAGAGCACGCTGCGGACCACCCGCCCGCCGGACACGATGCAGCCCCCGGACACGATCGAGTCAATGGCCACGCCCATGCGGCGGCCTTCCTGCGCGAACACGAACTTGGCGGGAGGCTGCTGCATCAGAAGGGTGCGGATGGGCCAGCGCTTGTCGTAGAGGTTGAACTCCGGCGTCACCGCCGCCAGGTCCAGGTTGGCCTCGTAGTACGCCTCGATGGTCCCCACGTCGCGCCAGTACTTGACGGTCTTGTCGTTCAAGTCGCTGAAGTCGTAGGCCACCACCCGGGCCTGGGGGATGCACCAGGGCAGCAGGTCCCGGCCGAAGTCGTGGGTGGACTGCGGGTCCGCGGCGTCCTCGGCCAGCGCCCGCAGCAGCACCGCCGTGTTGAACACGTACACGCCCATCGAGGCGCTCACCATCGCGGAGTTAAAGGCCGACGGGGCGGGGTGGTCGTGCTGCGGCTTTTCCTCAAAGCCCACCACGCGGTGGTCGGGGGCGATTTCGACCACCCCAAAGCGCTTGGCCTCCTCGGGAGCCACCTGGATGGTGGCCAGCGTCACGTCTGCTTGGTGCTCCCGGTGCCAGCTCAGCATCTCGCGGTAGTTCATCTTGTAGATGTGGTCGGCCGAGAGGATGAGCGTCTCGGGGAGGTTCTCGACCACGATGCTCTGGGCATTCTGGAAGACGGCATCGGCGGTGCCCAGGTACCAGTCCTCGTGCACCCGTTTCATGGGCGGGATGATCTCGATGTACTCGTTCAGTTCGGGCGAGAGAATGTTCCAGCCGTCGCGCAGGTGGCGGGTGAGCTCCAGGGCCTTATACTGGGTGAGGATCAGGATGCGCCGCAGGTCGGAGTTGATGCAGTTCGACAAGGTGAAATCGATGATGCGATAGATGCCCCCGAAGGGGACGGCGGGCTTGGCTATGTCCCGCGTGAGGGGATAGAGGCGCTCCCCGGCGCCTCCGGCCATCAGGATGGCCAGTACGTTCTCCATGCTGCTGCGAGCTGTTCCTCTTTGAGTTATACCAGAATCGCGCCCGCCCTGGGCCGCAGGCCGGCCGAGTGGTCTATGATGGAAGAAGCGCGGGCCGGGCCTCCCGGCTCGTTCCCCAGACGAGGGAGGTGAACTGGTTGGCTGAAGTCGCCATACAAAACGGCGAGTCCGTCGAAAGCGCGCTGCGCCGCTTCAAGCGCAAGGTCCAGCAGGAGGACATCATCAAGGAGATCAAACGGCACTCCTACTACTTGAAGCCCGGCGAGAAGAAGCGGGTCAAGCGGGCCCTGGCGCGCAAGCGCAATCGCAAGAAGCAGGCCAAGATGATTGAGTAGTCCGTCCGGCCGCCGGGCCCTTGCTGGGCGGCCGGCACGGCGTCTCCCATGATTCGCACGCTCAAGGTTGTCGTCGTCGCGGGCTTGGTGTGTCTGGCCGCCGGCTTCTACCCCCCATTCCGGCTCGGTTTCCTGTGGCTGATCGGGCGCGCCTCGCTGTGCCCCCTCGCGGAGGCCACCCGCGCGGCGTGGAATCTCCGCCACCAGACCGAGCTCAAGGATCGCATCCTCGCCGGCAGCCGCCTGCTGGAGAAGGACCCGGCAGGCTTTCACCTGTGGGAAACGCCCCGGGGCCGGTTCTGGATCCCCCAGGGCAGCGACTGGTCCCTGCCCTGGGACTTGGCCGAACAAGAGCGCAGGATTTACGGCTCCGGACCGCGGGCGGTGCGCGCCGGCGACATCGTGCTCGACTGCGGCGCCAACGTCGGCGTCTTTGTGCGGGAAGCCCTCACTGGCGGGGCGAAGCTGGTGGTGGCCATCGAGCCGGCGCCGGAAAACCTGGAGTGTCTGCGACGCAGCTTGCTGGCTGAGACGCAGGCCGGCCGCGTGATCATCTACCCCAAGGGCGTCTGGGACAAAGAGGATCGGCTGCCGCTGAACGTGGATCCCGAGAACGCGGCGGCCGACAGCTTCGTCATCCGCACCGAGAAGTCCTACCAGGGCCCCACGCTCCCGCTGACTACTATCGACAAGCTGGCCGCCGAGTTGAAGCTCGAGCGCGTGGACTTCATCAAGTTCGACATCGAGGGCGCCGAGCAGCGGGCCCTGGTGGGCGCCCGGGAAACGCTCACCCGGCACCACCCGCGAATGGCAATCTCCTCCTACCACCGCCCCGATGACCCGCAGCGGATTCCCGCTCTGGTGCGCAGCGCCTGGTCCGGCTACCGCCTCGAGTGCGGTCCCTGCGCTGACGTCAGCACTTACGTCCGGCCCGACGTGCTGTATTTTTACTGACGCGCGGTCATCACCAGGTAGTAGCCTGCGAAGGCCGCCATCACCGCGGTGGCTGCCCACAGCGCCACGGTGGTGCGCGCCGGCGGGGCCGCCTGCCGCGGCAGATGGCGGTGCCGCAGGTAGAGGGCGCCGACCCCGATGACGGGAAGCATCATCGCCTGCGCCACTCCGCCGGCCACCACCATCTTCACCGGCGACTGAAAGATCCAGAACAGGGTAACCGGAACCACCGTCAGGAACCAGACAAACCGCCGGCGCCAGCGCAGGCGCGCCGCGTAGTCGTCGGCCCGGAAGAAGCCCATCAGCCGGACCATGTCCGCGAAAAGCCGGGAGTGCGCGGCGGTCGCGGCAAAGATGGTGCCGTAAAGCGTCGCGATGGCGCCGACATAGAACAGCCACACCGCCCAGCCGCCCAGCGTCTCGGTGTAGATGTTGGAGAGCACCGGGATCATGTCCTGGGCGGCAGGCACCTTGCCCATGCCGTGCAGGATGCCCGCTCCCAGCAGATAGAAGGCCGCCGTGGCAACTGTGTAGATGAGCATGGAGGCGAAGATGTCTACGTGCATCACGCGGATCCAGCCGCGGGCGCGCCTCAGCCAGGCCACGCTCCCGTCGCGCCTCCCAGTCATGCGCGCGTAGCCTTTCTCCACGCACCAGTAGGGATACATGAACAGCTCGGTGGCCCCCACCCCCGTGATGCCGAACACCGCGACCGCCGTAGCCAGGCCCTCGCCCGGCAGCCGCAACTTCAGCCCCTCCCACAGCTCCGTCCACGAGAAGTACTGGGGCATGCGCACCAACAGCAGGGCGCACAGAAAGGTCACCATGGTGAACAGCGCCACCTTGAGCATGGCCAGCCGCTCGATGCGCTCGTAGCCGCCGCCCAGCAGCAGTGCCTGCGTCAGCGCCAGAAACAGCAACACCCACAGGCTGACCGGCACCGCCGGTATGAGCTGGTTCATCACCTGAGAGACGCCGCCAAACATGGCGCCCACCTGAAACAGGCTCATCGTCACCAGCAGCGCCCAGGCCCACACCACCCAACTGACCTTCCAGCGCGGGCCGGGCAGGCGATTGAACCCCGCCAGGCCGGTCTCGCCGGTGGCGATGGTGTAGCGGCCCAGCAACGCCTGCACCACCGGCTTGATGACGCAGCTCAGCAGGATCACCCACAGCGCCGCGTACCCCACCTGCGCGCCCAGCGTGGTGGTGGCGATCAGCTCCCCGGACCCTACGATGGAGGCCGCCAGGATCATGC
>CAZIRH010000234.1:0-7739 GCA_964541065.1 uncultured Solibacteraceae bacterium | reverse complement strand
AGATCGGCGTCGCGGTCGTGCGCCGGGCCTGCGAGGAGCCGCTGCGGCAGATCGTGCTGAACGCCGGCTCGGAGGGCGCCATCGCGGTGGAGAAGGTCCGCACCAGCTCGGATCTGAATTTCGGCTTCAACGCCGAGACCAACCTGTACGAGGACCTGGTGGCCGCGGGCGTCATCGACCCCACCAAGGTGTGCCGCACGGCGCTCCAGAACGCGGCCTCCATCGCCGGGCTGATGCTCACCACCGAAGCCCTGGTGGCCGAGATCCCCGAGAAGAAAGAAAGGTCCATGCCCGGCGGCCACGGCCCCGACATGGACTACTAGGGCGCGGACTGCGCCGGCGCCCCGCCATGCGGCGGACAGGTGTCAGTCACTGATCCAGAACGCCGCCCCGCCTCCCGCGGGGCGGCTTTTTCTTCTCACCACGCCCACCTGAGCACAGGCTGGCGGCTGCGCCTGCTGGAACGTGAAACTCGGGGGCAAACAACCGCGTACGGTCAATCTCTTCCCGCCGGGCCGCGGGAAGGGCAAGTCTGATCTTAGAGATCGCTGACCGCACGTGGCTTCCCAGGGCGGGCCCTCCCCAGGCCTCAATCATGCGTGCTCCGGCGACGAGCGCCTCGACTTCATCCACCGTGAACATGATGGGTGGAAGATCGAAGCCTGAGCTCAGTCGATATCCAACGCCGGCCTCTCCCTCGACTGGGACACCAGAAAGGGAAAGATCGCGAATGTCTCTATAAACCGTCCGCTCCGAGACTTGCAGCCAACTGGCAAGCTGAGCGGCGGTGGTCAGGCGCCGCCCGCGCAGATGTTGTACGATTTGGAACTCGTGCTATGGGTGACAGAAAACGTGGCGGCACAACTTCATCCGTTGAAAACATCGCGGTGTGGGAGGCCAGACGCCGGACGGTCCCCAAGACCGTGATTGCCAGCCTGTCGCGTATCCCCGGAGTGGGACCGTCGCTAGCCTCCGATCTTTGTCTTCTGGGGATTCGAGAGGTGGCAGAACTGAGAGGCCGGAACCCCGAGTCTCTCTACGCCGAACTCTGCCGGGAAGTGGGTCACCGCGTGGATCGGTGTGTTCTCTACGCATTCCGGTGCGCTGTCTATTTCGCCACGGAGGCCGAGCACGATCCCGAGCTGCTGAAGTGGTGGAACTGGAAAGACGATCAGCCATGAGCTGCGCGCGTCAGCAAGCGGTGTAGTGAATGCGGCCGCCCCACGCGGGGCGGCGTTTGTCTTTTTTGCCCGGCAGCCGATGCTAAGATGAACCGGATGCCGCGCGCGCTGCGGAGGTTCGGCCTCGCGCTGGCGGTGGTGCTGCCCCTGCTCGGCGCCGCCGGGGTGATCTACGCTTCCCTCGAGCGGGTTCCGGCGGTGGTGGCTGCCGCGGTGCTGGCCGCACTCCTCATCGAGGCCTCGCTCTACCTGATGCCAGGCTTCGGCACGGTGCGGCAGGCGTTGGAGGCCCGCCTGTCGCCGCGCGGCCTGGCGCTGTGGATGACCTGCGCCGCCGTGGTTCCCTATTTTGTCTACGCCGCGCCCACGGGTCAGTTCCGGCTGGAAGCTCTGGCGCGGCTGGTGGTGCTGGCCGCCGTGATTTCCTTCTGGTACGCGTGCCTGCCCAGGCGCCCGCTGGTGGATCTGGCCTTTGTGGCGGTCGCCGCCGCGGTGGTCCTGAGCAAGGTGTTCTCGCGGATCTACCTCAGCCCGATGCCGCAAGTGGACGTGGCGTTCCTCGGGCAGTTGATGTGGATCCGCACGAGCGTTCTGAGCGTGCTGGTGATCCGCCACAGCGAGGGCATCGGCTTTGGCTTCTGGCCCAGCCGACGCGACTGGCAGGTTGGGTTCCGCTACTTCCTGTTCTTCGTTCCGGTGGGCGTCCCGCTGGCTTTGGCTCTCCGGTTTGTTTCTTTCGCCCCGGTGCAAGCGGCATGGTGGGAAGCGGCCTTGCTGGGGGCCGTGACCTTTGCCGGAATGCTCTGGGTGGTGGCGCTGTCGGAGGAGTTCTTCTTCCGCGGCCTGCTGCAACGGTGGCTCAGCCAGTGGTGCGAGAGCCGCTGGGCCGGCCTGGCCATCGCCTCAGTGGTATTCGGCCTGGCGCATCTGCCGTTCCGCGGCTTCCCCAACTGGCGCTTCGCCATCCTGGCCGCGGTGGCGGGCGTCTTCTACGGGCTGGCGTTCGAGAAGGGCGGCGGCATTCGCGCCGCCATGGTGGCGCACGCGCTGGTCAACACCGCCTGGCGGCTGCTGTTTCGGTGAGCGTAGAATCAGGGTATGAGCGTCAAGACGTTGATGACCGTCCAGGAACTGGAGCACCTGCCCGAGGACGGCCTGCGCTACGAGCTCGACGAGGGGGAACTGATCACCATGGCACCGGCTTCTGAAGGGCACGGGGGAATAGCTGCCGAGATACTTCGCGTGCTCGCCAACTTCGTGCGGCACCACTCGCTCGGCAGGGTGTTTACGCCGGATACGGGCTTCCGGCTCGCCGACGACACCGTGCGCGCGCCGGACATCGCCTTCGTCCGCCGGCAGCGCGTGACAGGCCGCTGGACCTTCTTCCAGGGCGCCCCCGACTTAGCAGTGGAGGTCGTCTCCCCGACGGATTCCGCGCCCCAGTTGATGCGTAAGGTCAACCAGTACCTGCGGACCGGCTGCCACACGGTCTGGGTGGTGTATCCGGAGACGAAGCAGGTGCACGTCCTCGAAGCCAGCGGCAAGGACCGCATCCTGAACGCCGAGGATACGCTGGAAGCGCCCGAACTGCTGCCCGGTTTCGCGGTGCAGGTGCAATCGCTCTTCGAGTAGTCCGCGCCTAGCTCGCGTCCAGCGCCTGCTCGAAGTCCGCCAGCAGGTCGCGCCAGTCTTCGATGCCGACCGAAATGCGCACCAGGGAGTCGGTGATCCCGGACAGCTCGAGCTCCTCCTCGGACATGCCCGAGTGGGTGGTGGTCTTGGGGTGGCAGGCCAGCGTCTCGACTCCGCCCAGAGAGACGGCGTTGTGCGCCACTTTCAGGTTGCGCAGGAAGGTGAACGCGCCCTCCCGGCCGCGGCGCAGCTCCATCGAGAACATGGCGCCCGGATACAGGCACTGGGCCAGGCGGATCCTGATCTGGTCGGCGTCGTCGAACAGGGTCGGATAATGCATCTTGATCACGTTGGGGTGCTCGACCAGGCGCTCGGCGATGCGCTGGGCGTTCTTGCTCTGTCGGTTCATGCGCAAGGACACGGTGGGCAGGCGCCCGTCCAGCATCCAGCACTCGTCCGGCTGGAGGATGTTGCCGAACATGACCCGCTGCGCGCGCAGCTTCTCGATCAGCGCAGGCTCCTTCGCCAGGGCCGCTCCGGCCAGCAGGTCGCTGAAGCCTGAAAGGTACTTGGTGGCCGAGTACAGCACCAAGTCGGCGCCCAACAGCAGCGGATGTTGAAAGGTGGGGCCGAGGAAGGTGTTGTCCACCATCACCAGCGGCCGGTCGGGATGCCGCGAGGCGGCGCGGGCCGCGCGCGCGATATCGGTCATCACCATCACGGGGTTGGCCGGGGTCTCGATGAAGACGACGCGCAGGCTCTGGGCCTGCTGGATAGCCTCATCCAGCGCCGCGCCGCGTCCGGCCGGCACGCCGGCGGTGTGGATCTGAAGCGGCTCGAGGAAGTCGTGGATGAGGTGGATGGTGCCGCCGTAGGCTGGCAGCGTGTAGACCAGGCTGTCTCCCGGGCGCAGGAAGGCGGTGAAGGCGGTCATGATGGCCGCCATGCCGGAGTTGAACACCGCGGCCTCGCGGGCGCCGGGCTCGAGCGGAACGATCTGGTTCTCGAGGATCTCGGCGTTGGGGTGATTGAGGCGCGAGTAGATCAGCTCGATGTTCTCGCCCTCCTCCGGGCGGGCCTTGCCCAGGGCCACGGCGAAGGCGCGTTCGGCCGCCTCGGGAGTGGAGAACACGTAGGTGGAGCTGCGGAACACGGCCGGCCGGGCCGAGCCCACGGACAGGCGCGGATCAAAGCCGAGTGTGAGGACTTCCGTAGGCGGATGCAGGACATGGGAACCACTCTTGCGATGCGGCATGACTCTCTCCCCTTCGAGTGTACCGCCGGCAGCTTTACTTCCGGCTGAATTGTCGCGCGCGGCTGGCGCGTCGTACAATGGCGGTTCGTCGCAAACCACAGGGAGGCACGACTTGGCAAGACTGGGTTTCTTGGGCTTGGGCATCATGGGCTACCCGATGGCCCGCAATTTGCTTCGCGCGCGCCACGAGGTCGCACTGTGGTCGCACACGGCGGCTAAGGCCCAGCAACTGGCCGAGCAGGAGCACGGCATCTACTGCGAGACTCCCCGGCAGGTGGCGGCCTGCGCCGAGTGCGTTTTCGTGTGCGTGGGCAACACGGAGATGTCCGAGCAGGTCATCCTGGGCCCCGACGGTGTGCTGGAAGGCGCGCAGCCGGACGCGGTGGTGGTCGATACGGGCACCATCTCACCCACCTGCAGCCGCATCATGGGCGAGAAGTTGGCCGAACGGGGCGTCCACCTGCTCGATGCACCCTGCACCGGATCGCGGCCGGGGGCGGAGCGGGGTGCCCTGACGTTCATGGTCGGGGGCGACAAGGCCGTCTTCGAGCGCGTCCGCGGCTACTTCCAGCCCCTGGGCCGCCAGTTCTACTACTGCGGTGGCCCGGGCCTGGGCTTGCAGGCCAAGCTGACTCAGAACCTCATTCTTTCCAATCTGTTACAGGCGTTCTGCGAGGGAATCGTGCTCAGCACCAAGGCCGGGATCGACCCCCAACTGATGCTTGAGATCCTGGCCAACAGCGCCGCCCGCTCGGCTCTTCTGGCGTTCAAAGCCCCGTTCATTCTGCGGCGGGACTTCGAGGCCAACTTCTCCACAAAATGGATGCACAAGGACATAGGGCTGGCTCTGGAGTCGGGCCGGCAACTCGGAGTGCCCCTTTTGCTGACGGCGATGACCGAGCAGGCGTTCCGCGCGGCGGTCGCTTCCGGCCACGCCGAGGAGGATTTCTGCTCTGTTATCAAGGTCTTAGAGGCCTGGGCGGGGGTGGAGGTGAAGCGGGGGTGATAAAAAATACAAAAAACTGTTGCATTGCGCGTTCAGGTATTCTATTATTGGAATTAAGCCGGGGAGGCAACTCCCACCAAAGCGAGACTAACCTCTTAAAAGACCCCTGAAGCAATCCTCCCCGGCACCTCCCAAAAGAACTGAAGCGCGATAAGCTGGTTATCTGCGTCCCGGGCCGAGGTCGGCCGGGCCGCCGGCTATGAAGAACCTGACCATCCTGGGCTCGACGGGGTCGATCGGGTGCAGCACCCTGGATGTGGTTCGCCGTCACCGGGAGGAGTACCAGGTGTGGGCGCTGGTGGCCGGGCAGAACGTAGCGACGCTGCTGGCCCAGATTCTGGAGTTCCGGCCGCGCGTGGCGGTCGTAGCGACCGAGGAAGCGCTCGCGCATCTAGTGAAGGGGTTGCGAGAGAGCGGTTTGCCGGCAGCGGGTTGGCCCGAGCTGGGGTTCGGCTCGAAGGCCCGAGTCGAGGCGGCTCGCGCGGCGGGGGTGGGTTTCGTCATGTCGGCCATCGTCGGGGTGGCAGGTCTGGAGGCCACCTACGAGGCCGCCCGGTTGGGCAAGACCATTGGCTTGGCGAACAAAGAGGTCCTGGTAGTGGGGGGCAAGCTGGTCACAGAGGCAGCGCACGCGGCCGGCGCGGAACTGATCCCGGTGGATAGCGAGCACAACGGCGTCCACCAATGCCTGCGCGCCGGGCGGCGTAGCGAAGTGGTGCGGGTGATCCTGACCGCCTCGGGGGGGCCATTCCGCGACTTCCCGGCGGAAGCGCTAGCGGCTGTCACCCCTGCCCAGGCCCTGAATCACCCCACCTGGAAGATGGGAAAGCGGATCACTATCGACTCGGCCACGCTGATGAACAAGGGCTTCGAGGTGATCGAGGCTTGCTGGCTGTTCTCTCTGTCGCCCGCGGAGGTCGAGGTGGTCATTCACCCGCAGTCGTCGGTGCACGCCATGGTCGAGTTCAAAGACGGCAGCATCATCGCCCAGGTGTCCGCCACCGACATGAGAATGCCCATTCAGTACGCGCTGACCTATCCCGAGCGCGCCGGGGCCGTGGTGCCGCGCCTGGATTGGGAGGTAGCGCGGAGCTGGGAATTCCGCCCTCCGGAGTGGGAGAAGTTCCCGCTGCTCAAGCTGGCCTATGCGGCGCAGCGGGCCGGCGGCTCGGCCACCTGCGTCCTGAACGCAGCCGATGAGATCGCTGTGGCAGCCTTCCTCGAGGGGCGCCTTCCCTTTCCGGGCATTGCCGTGGTAGTGGAAGAGACCCTGGCGCAAGTTCCCGTTCGGCACGCCCAGGCATTGGATGAGATAATGGATATCGACCGCGAGGCACGGCGTACGGCAGGCCAGGTGGTGGGCCGGGTGGCGCAGCTTGCGGCGACAGGCAGTTCGCGGACGGTTTCGGCCTTATGGTGATTGCGCAGAACATTCTCTGGCTGCTGATCCTGATCGGGATCATGATCCTGGTGCACGAACTGGGGCACTATTGGGCCGCGCGCTGGTTCGACGTCAAGATCGAGGCCTTCAGCTTTGGTTTCGGGCCGCGCCTGTTCGGCTTCCGGCGCGGCGAGACGGACTTCCGCTTCTGTGGCATCCTGTTCGGCGGGTACGTGAAGATGGCGGGCGAGCAACCGGGCGATGAAGCGGCCAACGATCCGCGCGCCTTCCTGGCCAAGCCCCGGTGGCAGCGCATGATCATCGCGCTGGCCGGGCCGAGCATGAACCTCGTGCTGGCGGTGGCGTTGCTCGCGGGCCTCTACATGGTGAGGTTCCAGAGGCCTCCCGACATCAACGCCGTGGTCGGGCACGTGTTCGCGGACTCACCGGCCGCCAGAGCCGGGATCCAGGAGGGGGACCGCCTCGTGGCCATCGACGGCAAGCAGGACCCCACCTGGGAAGATGTGGTGGTCAAGGAAGTGGCCGGAGCCAGCCAACCCCTCGAGGTCAAGGTGGAGCGCGGCGGCCGCACCTTCTGGGCCACGGTCACGCCGATCCTGGACGCGCGCACCGGCGTCGGCTACGCCGGCTGGCTCGAGCAGGGTGAGATCCAGATCGACAGCTTGTCTCCGGGAACGCCGGCCGAGAAGGCCGGCCTTCAGCGGGGAGACGTGCTGGTCAGCGCCAATGGGCATCCCATCCGCTCCCAGTTCCGGCTCCAGGAGATCATTCGGGTGGGCGGCGGCAGGCCGGTCGAGATCGAGTACCTGCGCGGGGATCAGCGGCTCAGGGTGACGGTGCGGCCGGTGTTCGCCAACCCGGATGGCACGGGGCGCTGGATGATCGGAGTGTTCCTGCGACCGCGCATGGTTTTCACGACGCTCCCCCTGCCCGAGGCCCTGGCGGAGTCGGCGCGGCAGAACATCAAGAGCGCTGGCCTGGTCTACCAGTTCCTGCGGCGCATCCTCGAGCAGCGGGTCTCACCCAAGTCGCTGGAAGGGCCTATCGGGATCGCCCGGCTCTCCGGCGAGGCCGCCCGCGAGG
Source organism: uncultured Solibacteraceae bacterium (assembly GCA_964541065.1). Taxonomy (GTDB): domain Bacteria; phylum Acidobacteriota; class Terriglobia; order Bryobacterales; family Bryobacteraceae; genus VFZS01. Next base: position 180 of record CAZIRH010000234.1, on the reverse strand, counting down.
GCCCCGCGGCCTTCGTCGGCCTGATGTCCATGGTCAGCTTGCAGTTGGCCATCTTCAACCTGCTGCCCATCCCCATCCTGGACGGCGGCATGATCCTGCTGCTGCTGGTGGAGATGCTGATGCGGCGCGACCTGAGCCTGTCCGTCAAGGAGGTGGTCCTGAAACTGGGGTTCGTCTTCC
>CAZIRH010000233.1:0-7751 GCA_964541065.1 uncultured Solibacteraceae bacterium | reverse complement strand
AATTCCGGCGCCGCGGGGCGTCCGCTGTATCAGAAGTTCGGCAAGAACGCGGATGTTCTCCTGCGCTACGCCGGATTCAGCAACAACTACAACAGCCTCCAGGTCAAGGTGGACCGGCGTTTCAGCGGCGGCTTCCTGATGACCACCGCCTACACCTATGGCAAGGCGCTCGGGTACGCACCCGAGTCCAGCGGCCTGTGGAACTACATCCAGCCGACGCGAAGCTACGCCCGCCTGGATTTCGATCGCGCCCACACCTTCGTTCAGAGCTACTTGTACGAGCTGCCGTTCGGCAAGAACAAGCGCTGGCTCCAGAGCGGCGTCGGCCGCTGGGTCCTGGGGGACTGGCAACTGAGCGGCGTGTTCACCCTGATGAGCGGCAGACCGATGACGTTCGGGACCACCGTAGCTATCAACACACCCGGCAGCAGCGCGACACCCGACCAGACCGGGCCGATCACTGTTCTCCACAACGTCGCTGGGCCGAGCGGCTCCGTCCTCTGGTTTGACACTTCGACGTTCAAGCAGCCCCTGGACGCCGATGGCAAGACGCCCCATTTCGGAAACATGGGGCGGAATAACATCTCCGGCCCTGGGTTGGGCGATCTGGACCTTTCGCTGTTCCGCAAGTTCCAGCTCACCGAGCGGGTGAAGGGCGAGTTCCGGGCCGAGAGCCTCAACTTCACCAACACCCCGGCCTTCGGCAATCCCAATACCACCTTGGGCAGTGTGGACTTCGGGAAGGTCACCGGTACGCTGGCCGGCTTGATCGCTAATCAAGGCGTCGGCGGCACCGGATCGCGCTCGATCCAGTTGGGTCTCAGAATCAGCTTCTAGCGGAAACCTGGCTACCTCGGCGGCTCCGCGGTCGATCCACCGCCCAGTTTGCCAAGAATGTCCGAAACGTAACTGACCGTCTCGGGGAACAGCGGCAGGCGGCCCAGGGTGTCCACGCGGCGCGGGCCCGCGTTGTAGGCCCCCAGGGCCAGCGCCAGGTTGCCGCCGTAGCGATCCAGCAGTTGCCGCAGGAAGCGGGCCCCCGCGCTGAGGTTCTGCTGCGGATCGAAGGCGTCGCTCACGCCGAGGTCGGCCGCGGTCGAGGGCATCAGTTGCATCAGGCCCTGGGCGCCCTTGCGGGAGACAGCGCAGGGCAGGTAGGCGGACTCGCGTTCGATGACCGCGCGCAGCAGGTCCGGCGTCAGCCCTTCGCGCTGGGCGATCTGGGCTACCAGGGGGCCGATCGCTTCCTCGGGCACCGCTGTGCACTCCGGCTCGGTGGGGGGCATGGCCACCGGGATCAGCGGAGAAGTCCAGCCCGCGGTGAAGAAGGAGTCCGCCTGGGAGGCGGTCCGGAGCTGGGCCCGCACCGAGGCGCGCTGTTTCTCCACCGCCTGGCGCTGCTTCTCCGCTGACTGCTCGACGGCGGCTCGCGCCCGCTGATAGGGGTCGGCAGTCTGCGCGGACACCGCCGCGGCCGCCCACACCAGTAGTGGTATCCGCATCCGCACTTGCACCGACTATCGGATGAACGGGAAACAGACTTGAGCCTGCCCACGTTGGGCCAACATCCCTGGGCACGGCCAGCAGAAGCCGGGTGAATGGAGGTATACTCAGTGAGAGCCCTGAGGGCACCGCGGAAACCGCGGGGAAGAATGCTCTCAGAGGGACTGGGCGAAGGGAATGTACATGAGAAGGGCAATCTGCTTTTGCATCGCAGCGACAATCCTGTGGTCGGCCGCGGCTTGGGCGCAGCCGGCCATTCGGGCGGAAAGCGGCGTAGTGAATGCCAGCTCCTACACTGCTGACATCGCGCGAGGGTCGTGGTTCGTCGTGTTCGGCGCCAGGATGGGTTCGGCGACTCTGGCGGTTTATCCGGGCAGCCTGCCGTACCCGACTGAGCTTTCGGGTACGCGAGTGAGCTTCACGCCCGCCGCGGGCGGCGCGGCGGTGGACGCGCGGCTGTGGTACACCTCCGCAGGGCAACTGGCAGCGTTGCTGCCGTCGAGCACCCCGGCCGGCGACTATGACGTCCGGGTCACCTATAGCGGGCAGCCGAGCGCGCCGCAACGGGTGAAGGTGGTGGAGCGGAACTTCGGCTACGCCACCCAGTCTCAAAACGGAGCGGGGCCGGCCCAGGCGACTTACGGCGGCCTCGACTTGAATCGCTTCACGACCGGCACGCTGGGACAATGGAGCACTCGTCCGGCCAGGGCGGGTGACACCATGGTGCTCTGGGGCACGGGCCTCGGAGCGGATGCGAATTCGGACCTGACTGGCGGATCGTCCGGCGACCAGACCGCCGCGGCCCAGGTGAGAGTGGTGGTGGGCGGCATTGAGGTGACTCCGGCGTATGCCGGCCGCTCCGGCGGTTCACCCGGCCTGGATCAAATCAACTTCACCGTCCCGCCCACGGTGACGCCCAGTTGTTTTGCCAGCCTTCAGGTGAGAGCTGGCGGGCGGGTGTCGAATCTGGGCTCCATCGCCGTCGCGGAAGCGGGGAAGAGCGCGTGCGCCCATGCGACGCTCGCGGAGTCTCAGTTGAGCAAGCTGGATCAGGGCGGAACCCTGGTCATCGGGAATCTGAGCCTGGTGAAGACTTCCATGAAAGTGTCGTACGCGGAATCTGTTTCATTCGATTCGAAGAGCGAGAGCGTTTCCGGCTCGTTTGGCAGGTATACCGTGGATGCCGTCGGCAGCGCCAGTTTCTCGGTGGTGCAGATGGGTGCGTGTTTTGTCTTCAAGCGGGTGGGCACGTCGGAGGAGGTCGCTCTGGGCAAACCGCCAGCGCCGCTGGACGCGGGCGCGCAACTGTTGCTGAACGGGCCGAATGCCAGCAACAAGGCGGTTCCGCGCCAGCCAAACGCCAACACTTACAGCGCGACGTTGTACACGAGCGGGGTCGGTGGATTCGGGGGCAGCGGAACTGAGAATACCCTGGCGCAAGGCACCTACACGCTTTCGGGCACGGGCGGCACGGACATCGGAGCGTTCAAGGCCAGCGTGGACTTTCCGGGCAGTTTCGTGTGGTCCAACCAGGACGCCATCTCGGATCCGATCCCGCGCAGCTCGGACTTGAGGATCACATGGACCGGCGGCGGCGCGGGTCTGGTCGCCATCGCCGGAGTTGCTCTGGCGCAGACGGGCGGAACGCAGCAGAACCCGATCTACAACGCGACGCTCTTCAGTTGCGTGGCGCAGGCTTCGGCTGGCAGCTTCACCGTGCCTGCCAGCGTGCTCCAGCAATTGCCGGCCGTCTCCAGCGACATCACCAGCGGATCTTTTGGCGACCTGTCGGTGTTCGCCATCCCCGACGTCTCGAAAGGCCAGGGAGTGTTCTCGGCTCCGTTGACCGCTGGCGGGACGACCGACCAGGCGTTCTTGTCCTATTCCATCGGCGCGATGAAGATGACCGGCTGGAACTGAGCTGTTCGAGGCGCCGCGGCGCGACTCATTTGCCGACTCGCGCGCTGTCCGGCGGGCATGAAGATGGTCTAAGATCGTTTCATGCCGGTCGTTCGTCTGAGAAACTTGTTGGGGTTGTTGGCCGTGCTGGCCGGGCTGGCGGCGGCGCAGCCGGCCATTCGGGCGGAAAGCGGCGTAGTGAATGCCAGCTCCTACACTGCTGACATCGCGCGAGGGTCGTGGTTCGTCGTGTTCGGCGCCAGGATGGGTTCGGCGACTCTGGCGGTTTATCCGGGCAGCCTGCCGTACCCGACTGAGCTTTCGGGTACGCGAGTGAGCTTCACGCCCGCCGCGGGCGGCGCGGCGGTGGACGCGCGGCTGTGGTACACCTCCGCAGGGCAACTGGCAGCGTTGCTGCCGTCGAGCACCCCGGCCGGCGACTATGACGTCCGGGTCACCTATAGCGGGCAGCCGAGCGCGCCGCAACGGGTGAAGGTGGTGGAGCGGAACTTCGGCTACGCCACCCAGTCTCAAAACGGAGCGGGGCCGGCCCAGGCGACTTACGGCGGCCTCGACTTGAATCGCTTCACGACCGGCACGCTGGGACAATGGAGCACTCGTCCGGCCAGGGCGGGTGACACCATGGTGCTCTGGGGCACGGGCCTCGGAGCGGATGCGAATTCGGACCTGACTGGCGGATCGTCCGGCGACCAGACCGCCGCGGCCCAGGTGAGAGTGGTGGTGGGCGGCATTGAGGTGACTCCGGCGTATGCCGGCCGCTCCGGCGGTTCACCCGGCCTGGATCAAATCAACTTCACCGTCCCGCCCACGGTGACGCCCAGTTGTTTTGCCAGCCTTCAGGTGAGAGCTGGCGGGCGGGTGTCGAATCTGGGCTCCATCGCCGTCGCGGAAGCGGGGAAGAGCGCGTGCGCCCATGCGACGCTCGCGGAGTCTCAGTTGAGCAAGCTGGATCAGGGCGGAACCCTGGTCATCGGGAATCTGAGCCTGGTGAAGACTTCCATGAAAGTGTCGTACGCGGAATCTGTTTCATTCGATTCGAAGAGCGAGAGCGTTTCCGGCTCGTTTGGCAGGTATACCGTGGATGCCGTCGGCAGCGCCAATTTCTCGGTGGTGCAGATGGGGGCGTGTTTTGTCTTCAAGCGGGTGGGCACGATGGATGAGATCACCCTGGGCAAGGCGCCAACGCCGCTGGACGCGGGTGCGCAACTGACGCTGAACGGGCCCAATGCCAGCAACAAGGCCATCCCGCGCCAGCAGGATAGCAAGATGTACAGCCTGCCGTTGTACTCGAGCGGACTGTCGAGCGACCTGTTGGATGGATCCGGTGGCAGTGGAAGTCCGACTCTGACACAAGGCGCCTACACGATTGCGGGCACGGGCGGGGTGGACATCGGAGCGTTCACGGCTAGGGTGGACCTTCCAGGCGATTTCGTGTGGTCCAACCAGGACGCCATCTCAGATCCGATCTCGCGCGGTTCGGACCTGAGAATCACCTGGACCGGCGACAGCACGGGTCTGGTCACGATCGCCGGAGGCGCTCTTGCACGCAAGGGCGGGGGGCGGCAGGACCCGATCTACGACGCGACGCTTTTCGATTGCGTGGCGCAGGCTTCGACCGGCAGCTTCACCGTGCTTGCGAGCGTGCTCCAGCAGTTGCCCGTCGTATCCATCGACCTGTTCAGCGGATCTTTTGGCTACCTGTCGGTGCTCGCCACGCCGGACGTCACCAAAGGCCAGGGGGTGTTCTCGGCGCCGTTGATCGCCGGCGGGACGACCGACCAGGGATTCTTCTCCTATTCCGTCGGCGCGACCAAGTCGACCGGCTGGAACTGATCTCGGTCTCGTCCGGCCGAGGCGGGCTCCCGGCGGCGGCGGAACCACGTTGCAGCAGGCGGGGTTCCCGCTGCTTACGGCGCTGGCAGAGACCTCCGTTAAGGTCACCGTAAGCGGCAGGTGAACCTGCTGACCTGGTTGGCGCGCCCCAACGAGGTGATGGTGGCGCGGGGCACGGGACTCGGCCCGGTGTCCTTCGATGAGACGCTCGGGGCGCCGTCGTACCGCCCGGGCCTGGAAGGGTGCTCCGTGCCGGTGGCGGTCAAGGTGGGCGGGGTGGTGAGCAACTTCGTGACCGTCTCATGAGTACCTGGTGAAGGGCGCCTACACCCTCACCGGCACGGGCGGAGCGGACGTGAAGCAGTTCACCGCCACGCTCAACATCCCGGACCCGCTGCGCTGGACCAACCGCGACAGCATCGACACGATCACGCGCGCGCAGGATCTGCGGGTCACCTGGAGCGGCGGCGACCCGGCGCAAGAGTACGTGGCAATCGTGGGCGTGTCGATGAAGACGGCGCCGGAAGTGGGCGCGGCTTTCCTGTGCACGGAGCGCGCTAGGGCGGGGTCGTTCGCGGTGCCCGCGCTGGTGCTCTCGGCCCTGCCGGCTTCGCAAGCCGGAGGTGGGCTGAGCGGCGTGCCCACAGGCACGCTCTCGCTGGGCAGCGCGCCGCTGATGGAGCTCAGCAAGTTCCGGGCCCAGGGCCTGGATGCGGGCTGTTTCACCTGCACGATCATGAGCGGGAAGAGCGTGACGTATCAGTGAGCTGAGACGCGAGCGTGAGCGAGCGAAGCGCGTCTGCTAAGATGGTGGACTGCCCGCTGCCATGGACCACATCCTCTCGATCGTGTTGTTCACCCCGCTGGCCGGGCTCCTGGTGCTGCTGCTGATCCCCTCCTCGAAGCCCAACGCCATCCGCTGGTGGGCCAATATCGCCAGCTTCATCGGCTTTCTGGTGTGCCTGCCGCTGGCCTACTACTTCGATAGCGGCAAGGACTACCAGTTCGTCGAGAAAGCCGACTGGATTCCCTCGCTCGGCGCCTCCTACCACCTGGGCATCGACGGTTACAGCCTGCTGCTCGTGCTGCTGACCGGGCTGCTGGGGTTTCTGTCGATCCTGTCCAGTTGGAAGGTGATCGAGCACCGGCTCAAGGAGTACTACGCCAACTTCCTCGTGCTCCAGTTCGCCATGCTGGGCGTGTTCATGGCGCTGGATTTCCTGCTGTTCTTCGTGTTCTGGGAACTGGTGCTGGTGCCGATGTACTTCATCATCGCCGTCTGGGGCAGCCACCGGCGGATCTACGCCGCCTTCAAGTTCATCGTGTACACGCTGCTGGGCTCGGTGGTGATGTTCCTGGGCATCCTGGCGCTGTACTTCCAGCACTACAGCCAGACCCAGGTCTACACCTTCGACATCGCCGAGCTGATGCGCACCAGCCTGCCTCCGGGGATGCAGTGGTGGGTGTTCTGGGCGTTCTTTCTGGGGTTCGCGGTGAAGGTGCCCATGTTCCCGCTGCACACCTGGCTGCCGGATGCGCACACGGAGGCGCCCACCGCCGGGTCGGTGATTCTGGCCAGCGTCCTGCTGAAGATGGGGACGTACGGTTTTCTGCGCTTCTCGCTGCCCCTGCTGCCGGATGCGGCCAAGGACCCCCGGATCGTGAACGCCATGGCGCTGCTGTCGCTGGTCGCCATCGTCTACGGCGCGCTGGTGTGCTTGATGCAGAAGGACTGGAAGAAGCTCATCGCCTACTCTTCGGTCAGCCACCTGGGCTTCTGCACGCTGGGCATTTTCGCGCTGAATCCGGCGGGAATCGCGGGCTCGATTCTCCAGCAGATCAACCACGGGATTTCGACCGGCATGTTGTTCTTGGTTGTGGGGGTGGCCTACGAGCGGCGGCACACGCGGGAGATCGCCGAGTACGGCGGGCTGCTCCGGGTGATGCCGGTGTTCACGCTCGTCTTCTTCGTGGCGGCGCTCAGCTCGATGGGCATGCCGGGCCTGAACGGCTTCATCGGCGAGATCACCATCCTTCAGGGCGCCTACCAGATGTCGTTCAACTGGGCGGTCTGGGTGGTGGTGGGCATCGCGCTGGGGGCGGCGTACCTGATCTGGCTGTTCCAGCGGACCATGCTGGGCGAAACCACCGGCAAGAACCAGGGCCTCCGGGATCTGTCCTGGCGCGAGGTGGCGATCTTCGCCCCGCTCATCGCGTGGGCGTTCTGGATCGGGCTGTATCCCAAGCCGTTCTTCACGGTGCTGGAGCGGCCCGCGGCGCAGATCGTCGAGCGCGTCCGTCCCGGCTACCACGCCGAGCACAACCTGCCCAACCCGCTCCTCAAGGGCGCTTCTGTGGCGGCCTTAACCAGCGCCCCGGACGCCGCAGGGCCAGCCGCTCGATAACTGGCAGCGCGCGCCGCACCGTCCTTCCGTGCAGGATGAGGCTGCCAGCCACCAGCAGCGGGTGCGGGATCGTGATCAGGCAGCGCCCGC
>CAZIRH010000232.1:0-7758 GCA_964541065.1 uncultured Solibacteraceae bacterium | reverse complement strand
CAGCAGGCAGAACCCCCGGCCCCAGCTCAGTCCCTAGCAGTTATTTTCGGAACAAGCCAATTTGTGCCGCGCCCCGGGCCACACCGCCTCCTCCTCCGCCCCGCGGGGCCACCCGGACGGTGCGTCGCCGCCCCCGTTTCTGGAACAACCCGCCCCGCCATTCGTCTCTACCAGTGATGCAGGACCTTCGCTTCGCCCTCCGCATGATGCTGAAGAGCCCCGGCTTCACCGCCGTGGCCGTGCTGGCCCTGGCCCTGGGCATTGGGGCCAACAGCGCCATCTTCACCCTGGTGAACTCCGTGCTGTTGCGGCCCCTGCCCTATCCGGAGTCCGAGCGTTTGTTCCTGGTGGTGCGGCAATACCGCGCGTCGAGAACCGAGACTGTATCCCTCCCCAAGATCGACTACTGGAGAACACACAACCGGGTGTTCGACAGGCTGACGGCCTTCGACGTAATCGGGGCGGGCTACAACCTGAGCGGGGCCGAGGGCGAGCCCGAGCGGGTGCGCGGCGTGCGGGTGAGCGCCGAGTTTTTCCGCGTCGTGGGCGTTTCCCCCGTCCTGGGCCGCGGGTTCCTCCCGGAGGAGGACCTCCCGGGAGGTCGCCGCGTCGTGGTGCTGAGCCAGGGCCTGTGGCGCCGTCGCTTCGGAGCCGACCCCGGCCTGCTGGGAAAGCCCGTGATCCTGGCGGGCGAGCCTTACACGGTGGTGGGCGTGATGCCGCGAGGCTTCGAGTTCGTCCCCGAGGCCGACCTCTGGACGCCGCTCCAGCCGGTGATCAGGAGCAACGATCAGGCCAACTACCTGGCGTGCCTGGGACGCCTCAAGCCGGGCGTGACCGCCGAGCAGGCGCGGGCGGAGATGGAGCGCCTGGCCCGGCAGTTCCGCCCGCAGTATCCGGACCTCATGGGCCGGAACGAGAGCTTCGGCGTGTTCTCGCTTCACGAATGGGTGGTGGGAAACATTCGCCCGGCCCTGCTGGTGCTGTTGGGCGCGGTGGGCTGCGTGCTGCTTATCGCCTGCGCCAACGTCGCCAATCTGCTGCTGGCGCGGGCCGCGGCGCGCGCCAAAGAGGTCGCCATCCGGACGGCGTTGGGCGCCAGCCGCCTGCGCCTCCTGCGCCAACTGCTCACCGAGAGCGTGGTGCTGGCGCTGGCAGGCGGCGCGCTCGGTTCCCTGCTGGGCTTCTGGGGCCTGAAAGCGCTCCTGGTGGCCAGCCCGGCAGGGATCCCCCTGGTGCGGATCGCTATGGACGCCCGCGTGCTCGGTTTCACGCTGGCAGTCTCGCTCGCTACCGGCGTCCTTTTCGGGCTGGCGCCGGCACTGCGCGCCTCCCGGCCGGACCTGAACGAGACACTCAAAGAAGGAAGCGGGCGCGCCACTGCCGGTTCGCCTCGCAGCACGCTGCGGGGCCTGCTGGTGGCAGGCGAGATGGCGCTGGCCCTGGTGTTACTCATAGGCGCGGCCTTGCTCATCGAGACCTACCTGAGTTTGCGCAACGTTCCTCCCGGCTTCGACCCGCGCCACGTGCTGACCATGCAGATGTCGCTGACCGGGCCGCGCTACGCCCACACCGCTCAGGTGGACAGCTTCTTCCGGCAGGTCTTGCAGCGCCTCGAGACGTTGCCGGGAGTCGAGGCCGCCTCCAGTGTTACGAGCCTTCCCCTGGAACTGGGGCCGGACCTGCCCTTCAACATCGAAGGCCGCACCGACACCGACAACAACCCCGGCGCCCAGTGGCGCGCCATCACGCCGAGCTACTTCCGCGCCATGCGCATCCCCCTGCGGCGCGGCCGGTACTTCACCGACGCCGAGACCGGCCAGTCCCCGGCGGTGGTCATCATCAACGAGGCCTTGGTGCGCCGCTTCTGGCCCCGGTATCCGGCGGGCGAGGACCCCATCGGGCAGCGCATCACCATCGGCAGGATCATGGGTAAGGAGTTTGTCGAGCGCACGCGCGAAGTGGTCGGCGTGGTGGCCGACATCAAGGAAGTCGGGCTGGACAGGGCCGCCCCGCTCACGCTGTTCGTGCCCTGTTCCCAGGTTCCTCCGGCCTTCACCGCGCTGTTGAACCGCCTGCTTCCAGTCGCCTGGGTGGTGCGCACCGCCGGCGAACCTCTCGGCATGACCGCCTCCATCCAGCGCGAGATCCGCGCCGTGGACCGCCAGCAACCCATCTCCAACGTCCGCACGATGGAGCAGGTGCTGAACGGTTCGATCGCCCGGCAGAACTTCAACATGCGGCTGCTGGGAGTGTTCGCGGCCCTGGCGCTGGTGCTGGCCGCGGTGGGCATCTATGGAGTCATGTCCTACTCGGTCGGCCAGCGCATGCACGAGATCGGCATCCGCATGGCGCTGGGCGCGGGGCGGGGTGCGGTAGCCAGGCTGATTGTGGGGCAAGGGATGCTGCTGGCCCTGGCCGGCGTGCTGGCGGGGCTCGGCGGAGCCTTCGGGCTCACCCGCTTGCTGGCCGGCCTGCTGTTCGGTGTGCGCCCGACCAACGCGGGGACCTTCGCCGGGGTGTCACTGCTACTGCTGCTCGTGGCCCTGGCGGCCACCTACCTGCCCGCCCGCCGCGCCATGCGCGTGGAGCCCATCCGCGCGCTGCGGTATGAATGAGGCCAGCCCGCGACCCACCGCAGGCGGAAGCCTGCGCCACTTACTTGGCCGCGCGCATGGCTTCCGCACGCGGCGCCGTGGCCGCCACGGCCGCCGCCTCCGCCAGCAGGCGGTCTTCGAAGCTGTAGTCGCTGCGGCGCGGGGTGTGGCGGCGCAGATACCACCGGTAAGTCTCTTTGAGCCCTTGCAGGAAATCGGTGGGATGGAAGCCCAGCACCCGTTGGGCCTTGGTGACGATCTGGGTGATGGGCGGCAGATCGAAACAGCAGCCGAAGTAGAGTTGCGGCCCCATCGAATGCCCGCCCAACTGGTAGATCCGTTCGCGGGGCATCCGCAGCACCGCGACTCTCTTGCCGGCCGCTTCGGCCAGCGCGGTGATCGCCTCGGCCTGCGTGATGGCTCGCAGGTTGGCGATGTTGAACGCGTGACCCACGGCGGCCTTCTCCTCCACCGCCTTCAGGCAGGCGCCCACCAGGTCCTTGACGTAGACAAACTGCATCAGGCGCCGTCCGTCACCGGGCAGAATGAGCGGCCGGTTGTCGCGCAGCCGGTCCCAGAAAAACGCCTCGCGGTAATACGGGTTGCCTGGCCCGTAGATGAAAGGCGGGCGGATGGTCACCACCGGAAGCCCGCTGCGCTGGTGCAAGCGGAAGAGTGCCCGCTCGCTCATGGCCTTGTTGCGCACGTAAGGATCATGATGGTCGTCAGGGGCCAGCGCGTCGCCTTCGTGGTGATTCAGCCCGTCCCCGTAAGCCGCCACGCTGGACATGAACACGTACCGCTCCAGATGACTGTCGCAGGCGCGCGCGGTGGCTTCCACGTGCCTGGCCGTGGTGCCGCGCTCCCAGTCGTACACGTTGTCGAAGACCACCTGGAACCTGATTCCAGCCAGCACGCGCCGCACAGCTTCCGGGTCGTTGCGGTCCGCCTGGATGCTGCCCACGCGTTTGCCCAGGTCGTGCTCCGGCTTGCGGTGCAGGATCCAGACCTCGTGGCCCAGCTTGAGCAGTTCGCTCACCAGCGCGCGCCCGATGAACATGGTCCCGCCCACCACCAGGACCTTCTTCGGAGAGGGTTCCGCCTGTTCTTCGTGGCGCATGGCCGCTCAGTCGTAATACTCCAAGCCGAGGTGCGTGATCAGGTCTTCGCCCCGCATCCAGCGCAACGTGTTCTTCAGCTTCATCAACTGGATGAAGATGTCGTGCTCGGGGTACAGGCCCGGCGCGGTCATGGGCGACTTGAAGTAGAACGACAGCCACTCCTGGATGCCGCGCATCCCGGCCCGTTGCGCCAGGTCCAGGAACAGCACCAGGTCCAGCACGATGGGCGCCGCCAGGATGGAGTCGCGGCACAGAAAGTCGATCTTGATCTGCATCGGGTAGCCCAGCCACCCGAAGATGTCGATGTTGTCCCACCCTTCCTTGGCGTCCCCGCGCGGCGGGTAGTAGTTGATCCGGACCAGGTGGTGGAAGTCCCGGTACAGCAGCGGATAGAGCTGCGGCTGGAGGATGTGCTCCAGCACCGACAGCTTGCTTTCCTCCTTGGTCTTGAAGGAGCCCGGGTCCTCGAGCACCTCACCGTCGCGGTTGCCCAGGATGTTGGTGGAGAACCATCCCGTCAGGCCCAGCATGCGCGCCTTCAGGCCCGGAGCCAGCAGCGTCTTCATGAAGGTCTGGCCGGTCTTGAAGTCCTTGCCCGCGATGGGGATGTTGCGCTCGCGCGCCATCTCGATCAGGGCGGGGATATCCGCCGAGAGATTGGGCGCGCCGTTGGCAAACGGCACGCCGCAGCGTAGCGCGGCGTAAGCGTAGATCTGGCTGGGGGCGATCTCCGGGTCGCTGCGGAGGAGTCCCGCCTCGAAGTCCTGGAGGCTCTGGTGCACGGCCGCGGGCGTGTGGAACACCTCGGTCGAGGCGCACCACACCATCACCAGGCGCGCGGCGCCGCTCGAGCGGCGGAAGCTCTCGATGTCCGCCACGAGCGCCTCGGCCAGCTCCATCTTCGAGGCGCCCGGCTTCACGTTCGGGCCCTCGAGCCGCCGCACGTACTCCGGGTCGAACACCGCCGCCAGGGGCCGCACCGCGGAGAGCGGCTCCTTGACCTGATCGAGCAAGCTCCGCTCCAGAACGCCGGCCTTCAGCGCCGCCTCGTAGGCGTTGTCGTGGAAGATGTCCCAGCCGGCGAAGGCCAGGTCCTGGATGTCCGCCAGCGGAACGAAGTCCTTGATGCGGGGCGTGCGGCCCTCGGTGCGCTTGCCCAGCCGGACAGTGGCCAGTTGCGTCAGCGAGCCGACCGGTTGGCCCAGCCCGCGCTTGATGGCCTCCACTCCGGCGATGAAGGTGGTGGTGACGGCCCCGACACCCGGGGTCAGCACCCCCAATTTGCCTTCCGGAGGGGCAATTCTGACATGGTCATTCTGGGGCAATGTTGGGCTCTCTCCTTGCTGGGGCCCTAAACCGGGACCGAAGACTTGAAATGTTATACTAACATTCTCATGTCCCCTCGCGCGACCGCCGTTATGACCGCGCTCATAGTGGACGACGAGCAACTGGCCTGCGAAGAACTGGCCTACCAGTTGAAGGACCTCTCCGACCTCGAGGTGGTGGGGACGGCGCGCAACGGCCTCCAAGCCATTGAAATGATTGAGGATCTTCAGCCCGACGTGGTCTTCCTCGACGTGCAGATGCCCGGCCTGGATGGCCTGGGCGTCATCCGCAAGTTGCAGGAGCGGGACCTCCCCTTGCCCTATTTCATCCTGGCCACCGCCTACGAGCAGTACGCGGTGGAAGCCTTTCGGCTGGAGGCGTTGGACTACTTGCTCAAGCCCTTGGAAAAAGAGAGGTTAGCGCTGAGCGTCGAGCGCGCCCGCCGCTACCTTCAGGGCAAGGCCAAAGTCGCCGCCGAAGCGCCCGCCGCACCGCGGCCGGCGGCGTACCGCGCCAAGCTGCTGATCCGCTCCCAGAACCGCAACTGGGTCGTGGACTCCAGCGACGTCGTCTATGCCACCATCGAGGACGGTCTGATCACCCTGGTCACCCCCGCCCTGGCGGGCCAGTCCAACTACCGTACCATCGAGGAGCTACAGTCGAACCTCGACCCGGAGGTCTTCTGGCGGGTGCACCGTTCCTACCTGGTGAACATCAACCGGATCAAGGAAGTCATCCCCTGGTTCAAGTCCAGCTACCTGCTGCGGATGGACGACAAAAAGCAGACCGAGATCCCCGTCAGCCGGGTCCAGACCAGGCGCCTGAGAATGCTGCTGAAGCTGTAGCCCACGCTACACTCCGAAGCCCGCCACCCACAGCCAATACCCCACCGCCTGGCGCAGGTACAGCCACCACTGCCGCGGGTTCGCCGCGCCCGGGCCGGGGCGCGGCGAACCGTAGACCCGCAGGCCCTGCGCCTCCAGGATCTTCTTGGCGCGGAAGATGTGGTAGCCGTCGCTGACCAGCAGGCACGATCGCAGCCCCATCCGGCGCATGATCTCCGCCGCGGCCACCGCGCTTTCCAGCGTGCTTTCGCCCGCCGCTTCCACGATGATGTTCTCCGCGGGCACGCCCCACCGCCGCAGGTAGTCGCGGGCCACCGCGGCTTCCGTGAAGACGGGGTCGCCCCCCGCGCCGCCCGTCGTGAGCACTCGGGGCGCCAGCTTGCGCCGGTACAGCTCGAAGCCGTGTTCCAGGCGCGCCTTCAGCACCGGCGAGGGGCGGCCAGCGTACTCGGCCGCGCCCAGAATGAGAATGACGTCGGCCTGCCGGGCTTCGTCGATCGTGGCCTGCCGCCCGATGGCCAGGGCCGCGCACCCCACGCCGGCCGCCACGGCCGCGGCCGCCGCCAAACCCGCCATCCACCAGGCCCGCCGCATGATACGCTGGGGGACAGTGTAGCCCGGTGGGGCCGCCATGAGCAAGGTCGAAGTGATCACCAGCCCGGCCAACCCGCTGCTCAAGGAGGTGCGGCGCGCCATCGTCCGCGGCACGCTCACCCGCGAGGGTTGCTGCGTGGCGGAGGGCTTCAACCTGCTGGAAGAAGCCTTGCGCAGCGACTGCCGCGTCGAGGCGGTCCTGGCAGCCGAATCGGTGCGTTCGGCGGTCGAGAGCCACGTGCGCCGGCTCGCCGGACTGCGCGTGGTGGTACTGCCGGACAACCTCTTTCGCGACCTCTCCGGCACCGAGGCGCCCCAGGGGGTCCTGGCGCTGGCGCGGCCCCCGCAGTGGAATCTCGTCCAACTCTTCCGCGGCAAAGCGCTGGTCGCGGTGCTCGACGGCGTCCAGGAGCCCGGCAACGCCGGCGCGGTCCTCCGCGCCGCGGAAGCCTTCGGCGCCACCGGCGTCCTGCTGGTCAAGGGGTCCGTGAGCCCTTACAACCCCAAGGCGGTGCGCGCATCCGCCGGCTCGGTCTTCCGCGTGCCCCTGGTGGCGGGGCTCGACGCCGCCCTCACGCGCGCCACGCTCGAACGGCACCGGCTGGACATCTACGCCGCCATGCCCGCCGGCAGGAAGCCCCTGGGCGAGGCGGACCTTACCCGCAAGTGCGCCCTCATCGTGGGCAGCGAGGGCCGCGGCGTCAGCGAGAAGCTCCGCGCCGGCTCCCTCGAGCTGCGCATTCCCACCAGCGGCGTCGAGTCGCTGAACGCGGCCATGGCCGCCACCGTGCTCCTCTACGAGGCGCACCGCCAGCGCATGCTCAAGCCATGAGCCTGTTTGACACGAGCTTGCCCGAGCCGCGTATCGACAAGACCCGGCCGCTGGCCGACCGCATGCGTCCCGAGACCCTGGAGCAGTTCGTGGGCCAGGAACACATCCTCGGGCCCGGCAAGCCCCTGCGGGTGCAACTGGAGCGCGGCGAGCTGAGCTCCATCATCTTGTGGGGACCTCCCGGCAGCGGCAAGACCACCTTGGCGCGCGTGATCGCGCGCCTGACCCGCTGCGACTTCATGCCCTTCAGCGCGGTGCTGACCGGTATCAAGGAAGTCAAAGCGGTGATGGCCGCGGCCGAGCGCAGCCGGAGAGTGGGCCGCCGCACCCTGGTGTTCATCGATGAGATCCACCGTTTCAACAAAGCGCAGCAGGACGCCTTTCTACCCTACGTGGAGCGTGGCGACGTCACGCTGATCGGCGCGACCACCGAGAACCCTTCC
>CAZIRH010000231.1:0-7810 GCA_964541065.1 uncultured Solibacteraceae bacterium | reverse complement strand
AGGAGATGACGGCGCCGCCCCCGCCCGCGGTCATCCGCTTGCTGGACTGGAAGCTGAAGCAGCCGGCATCGCCCATGGACCCCGCGCCGCGGCCCTTGTACTGGCCGCCGTGGGCGTGGGCGCAGTCCTCGATCACGACGAGATCGAGCCGCTCCGTCAGGTCCAGCAACGGGTCCATGTCCACGAAGCGCATGGCCAGGTGGACCGGGATGATGGCGCGGGTGCGTTGCGTGATGGCCCGGCGGACCCCCTCGACATCGAGGCAGTAGGTATCCGGATCGACGTCGGCGAAGACAGCGACGCCCCCGGCGAACAGGACCGCGGCGGCGGTTCCCTCCCAGGTGTAGGCGGGGACGATGACCTCGTCGCCGAAGCCGATCTCAGCGGCCTGGAGCGCCCCCAGCAGGGCGATGGTGCCGTTCGAGACCGCGCAGCCGTAGCGCGCGCCGTGGAAAGCCGCGAACTTCTGGGCGAACTCCTCGGCCAGGGTGTTAGGGAAGGGGTAGCCGCCCCAGTTGCCGCTCTCGAGCACGGCAGTGAGGCGGCGCGCGTCGGAGGCGGTGTGCTGCGGCCAGGACGGGAAAGGCCGCCGGCGCACCGGCTCGCCGCCCAGGATGGCCAGGGAGCTCATGCGAGCTATTATCGCAATATCTCTGTTGCCCCTCCTCTGTCCAAGGCGCCGGCGATCTGGAATGCTCCCGGCGCTTCCTGCTATCCTTGAGGGCGATGAGAACCGGTCGATCGCCGTCACCGGTTTTCATCAGCCGCCCTGTCGAAGGCGCTGGGGACACCTCGGCCCACCCAGTGCCCAAGCGCACGTCCAGGTTGATCGCTTTCGGCTGGTACGGCGGAAAGTTCAATCATCTCAACTGGCTGTTGCCGCTGCTTCCGGCTTGTCACCACTACTGCGAGCCGTTCGCCGGTTCGGCTGCGGTTCTGTTGAATCGGGATCCCGCTCCGGTGGAGACCTACAACGACATCGACGGTGAAGTCGCCAACTTTTTCCGAGTGCTCCGGGATCAGAAGGACAAGCTCATCGAGGCGATTGGACTGACGCCGTTCTCCCGCGAGGAGTTCTATGTCGCGCTGTCGAGAGCGCAGAACAACATCTCCGGCCTCGAGCGAGCGCGGCGGTTCTTCGTCCTGGCACGGCAAGCCCGGACAGGTCTTGCCCAGACAGCCTCCCTGGGAAGATGGGCGAACTGCAAGAACACCAGCCGGGCGGGGATGTCCGGCGTAGTTTCCAGGTGGCTGGGGAGCATTCAGGATCTTCCTGAGATTGCCCTCCGCCTGATACGGGTGCAAATAGAGAACCGCCCCGCCCTCGAGGTCATCAGGCTTTATGACGACCGGAGCACGCTGTTCTATTGCGATCCTCCTTACGTCCACGCATCGCGCGGGGACCGCAAAGCCTACGGCTTCGAAATGACCGACCCGGAGCATCGTGAACTGGCGCGGGCTTTGGGAAAAGTGAAGGGCAATGCCGCCGTATCTGGCTATCGCTGCGAGCTCATGGACGCGCTCTATCGGGGCTGGCGTTGCGTCCAGGCCCCGCCGAAGCATTGCCATTCGATCAAGAAGGTCCGGCAGGAAGCTCTGTGGATGAACTACTGAGGCATTGCTGCGCTGGGCGTTCGATGGGGAACTGTGGACTGCCCGAGTCGCTGAATGCCAGAGCGACCAGTTTGCGGCACAATGAGAGGAGGACGGGCTAGTAGAGGCGATGACTGATCGGCAAGCGGTAGTGGATGCAGTGTGCGGGCAGAACGCGCATCTGGGCACCATTGTCGCCCGGCTGCGCCAGCGGTTCCAGGAGCTTTACGGTGACCGCCTCGTGAGGCTGATTCTGTACGGCTCCCAGGCGCGCAGAGAGGCCCAGCCCTACTCGGACATCGACATCCTTGTCGTGCTCAAAGGACCGGTGCGCCCTGGAGAAGAGATTGAGCGAACCGGGGATATTGTCGCGGAACTGTCCCTTGAGTTCGACACGGTGATCGAGTGCCTGTTCGTGGACGAAGCGCGCTTCGGTTCGCTGGCGAGCGCCGTGATCGAGAACGCGGCGAGAGAAGGCGTCCTGATTTGACCCAGCGTCAGTCGATCCTGCTCCAACTGCACATCCAGAGGGCGGAGCGGTTTCTCGAACTGGCCCAGCAATGGATCGGGGACCCGGAAGCGGGGGTGAGCCCTCACCCCCCCGGATAGCGCCACGGCGCCCGGTACGCCCGGCGGAGGAACTGGCTCGCCTCCGCGTCGCCGAGGATGACGCCTTTCTCGCCGTCCCAGCGGACGCTGCGGCCGAGCTTGAGCGAGAGCATCCCCAGCAGGCTCATGGTGGTCGAGCGGTAGCCGCTCTCGATGTCGTTGACCGGCCGGCGCGATCGTGTGGGTCGAGTACGCGCTATGTTCCGTGACCGGTGCCCTTTTGGAACCGACGTAGCACAGTGACCCGATGCCGAGACTGCCAACCGTCTGATTCTCCTGGGGCAATGGCTTTGGCATGGGCGTTGCACCGCCAGATCATGTGGGCTCGAGACCTCGGCAGGCGGAGTTCGATTTCGCCCACGGGTTGGACAGTGACCCGGACACACCACCAAGCCGCAGCGCCGGATCCTGTCCGTCTGCCCAATGCCACAACGGCATAGAATGCTCCAGACGCTTCCTGTTATCCTTGAGAGCGATGGGAACCGGTCGATCGCCGTCACCGATTTTCATCACCCGCCCCGTCGAAGGTGGTGGGGCCACCTCGCCCCTCCCGGCACCCAAGCGCGGGTCCAAGCTGATTGCCTTCGGCTGGTACGGCGGAAAGTTCAATCATCTCAACTGGCTGTTGCCGCTGCTTCCGGCCTGCCACCACTACTGCGAGCCGTTCGGTGGTTCCGCCGCGGTTCTGTTGAACCGCGATCCCGCTCCGGTGGAGACCTACAACGACATCGACGGGGAAGTCGCGAACTTCTTCCGGGTGCTCCGGGATCGGAAGGACAAGCTCATTGAGGCGATTGGACTGACCCCGTTCTCTCGCGAGGAGTTCTACATCGCGCTTTCAAGAACGGAGAAGAACATTTCCGGTCTGGAGAGAGCACGGCGCTTCTTCGTCCTGGCACGGCAAGCCCGGACAGGTCTTGCCCAGACAGCCTCACTTGGAAGATGGGCGAACTGCAAGAACACCAGCCGGGCGGGGATGTCCGGCGTCGTTTCCAGGTGGCTTGGCAGCGTCCAGGACCTTCCTGGGATCGCCCTCCGCCTGATACGGGTGCAAATAGAGAACCGCCCCGCCCTTGAGGTGGTCAAGCTCTATGACGAGCGGAACACGCTCTTCTACTGCGACCCCCCTTACGTCCATGCCTCACGCGGGGACCGCAAAGCCTACAGCTTCGAAATGTCGGACGAAGAGCATCGGGAGCTTGCGGAGGTCCTCCGGAAAGTGAAGGGTCGTGTCGCCGTGTCCGGCTACCGCTGCGAGCTCATGGACGAGCTCTATCGGGGCTGGCGTTACGTCGAGGCCCCGCCGAAGCATTGCCATTCGATCAAGAAGGTCCGGCAGGAAGCTCTGTGGATGAACTACTGAGGCTACGCCGTGCCGATTGACTATGAGGCCGCACGCGGCCTCCTGGACGAGCTTTTTTCGGAGGCGGAGCAAGATCTTCTTCGGCAGACAGCGCGCGCTATCCGCGAGGGCCTTGCTCAGCACTTCGATAGGTTGTTTCGGTCGAACACGCAAGCATACCGCGAGGTGCTGGTCGGGTGCGCCATCGCCCGCATCCAGGATCGGAGCATCAACGTTCGGCTTCCCTATGTGAAACAGGCCCAGGACGCTTACAACGGGAGGACTCTCGACGAGAGGGTGGTCAACCCGTTCTTTCGCGACAACCGAATCCCCAGCTCCCACGGACCGTATCTCGGCGTATTCCGTCGTTCGGTCACGTTCACCGAGGGGACCCGAGAGGGGCTGAGAGACAAGACCGCATACGACGCCCTCCTCGCGCTGATCGAGTACTTGCAGAGCACGCAAGATGACGGACAACTCCGGGGCTTCCTACGCTATCTCCTGTTCAGGTTTGCCCAGCTCCGCGAGGCGGCCTCGATTCCGTTGACCCGGCTTCAACGGATCAGTCTTGAGCAGTACGACACGCTGGTCACCGGTCTGTTGGCGACGCCCAGTGGCGGGCGTTTCCCTGTGCTGCTGGTGCTGGCGGCCTTCAGGGCAATTCGCGATTTCTTCGGCGTTGACTGGACTGTGGAGTTCCAAGGGATCAACGTCGCGGACGCGGCGGCGGGCGCGGGCGGCGACATCACCGTAAGGAGTGGCGAACGTGTTCTGCTTGCGGCGGAGATCACCGAAAGGCCTGTGGACCGGAACCGCGTGGTTGCCACCTTCAATACCAAGATTGCGCCCAGTGCCATCGAGGACTATCTGTTCTTGGTCCGTCTGGCCGACCTGGACGAAGCTGCCAGGGCGCAGGCGCGGCACTACTTCGCCCAAGGGCATGAGGTGAACTTCCTCGACATCAAAGACTGGATTCTCATGTCCCTTGCGACGATGGGCACCCGTGGAAGGGCGTTGTTCAACCGGAACCTCATGGAGCTTCTCGACGAACCGGACGTTCCGCGGCCCCTCAAGATGGCCTGGAACACTCAAGTTAATCGTCTCGTCGGGGGCTGAAGCCCCTACCCGAAGGGGACTCCTCACGCCGGATACTGCCACGGCGCGCGGTACGCGCGGCGGAGCAGCTTGTTGGCTTCCGCGTCGCCCACTATCAGCTCTCTTTCGCCGTCCCAGCGGAGGCTGCGGCCGAGCTTGAGTGACAGCATCCCCAGCAGGCTCATGGTGGTCGAGCGGTAGCCGCTCTCGATGTCGTTGACCGGCCGGCGGCCAGTCTTGATGGCGTCCAGGAAGTCGGCCCACAGCTCGCGGATGTTCTGGTCGTCGGGCTTGTTCAGTTGCGGGTCCTGGTGGATGACTTGCTGGCCTTTCTTGTCCGGGTAGAACGTCCAGCCGTCCATCCAGCCCAGGTGGAAAGTGCCCTCGGTGCCGTAGAAGTAGCAGCCGATGCTGGCCTGCTCGGCCGGGTTGCCCGCGTACTGCCGGTGCTCCCACACCACGGTCAGAGACTCGAACTCGAAGCTGGCCACCTGGGTGTCGGGAGCGTCGGTCGAGTCCTGCCGGATGTGGCGCCCGCCGGTCGAGAACACCCGCCTGGGGTACCGCTCCTCGGTGATCCACAGGATCTGGTCCATCCAATGCACGCCCCAGTCGGCCAGCGTGCCGTTGGCGAACTCCAGGAACTGGCGGAAGCCGCGCGGGTGGATAGCCTTGTTGTAGGGGCGCTGGGGCGCCGGGCCGCAATAGAAATCCCAGTCCAGGCCCGGGGGCGGTTCCGAGTCCGGAGTCTTTCGGCCCGGCCCGCCAGGGTAGTGCACGAAGGCGCGCACCATGCCGATCTTGCCCGCCTTCCCGGAGCGGAGGAACTCTCTGCCGGAGACGTTGTGGGGCGAGACGCGGCGGTGCAGGCCCACCTGGACGACGCGGTTGGCGGCCCGCGCCGCCCGCACCATGGCGCGGCCCTCCAGGATGGTGTGGCAGATGGGCTTCTCGACGTAGACGTGCGCGCCCGCCTTCACCGCTTCGATCATGGGCAGGGCGTGCCAGTGGTCGGGCGTGGCCACGATGGCGATGTCCGGCTTCTCCTTAGCCAGCAGCTCCCGGTAGTCCTTGTACCTGCGGGGCTGGTCGCCGGAGAACTTGACCACCTTCTCGGCGGCCGGGTTCAACTGGTTCTCGTCCACGTCGCACAGGGCGACGACCTGGCACTCGCCCGACTCCATAGCGCAGGTGAGGATGTTCATGCCCCACCAGCCGCTGCCGATCAGGGCGGTGCGGTATTTCCTGCCGGACTGCACGGCCAAAGCCGGCGCGGCCAGCGTTCCCAAGAAACCTCTGCGGTTCATTTCGATCACACTCCCGGCGTCAGCGCAGGATCCTGCGCGCCTTCAGGAACTCGAAAATCTGCGGGTACAACTGGTCCATTTGCCCCTTGGAGAAACCGTGCTTGCCGCCCGGCACGCTGATGAGCTGGGCGTCGGCGCCGGCATCGCGCAGGGCTTTGGTGAGGCGGACGCCGTGCTCGTAGGGCACGGTGGGGTCGGCGTCCCCGTGAATGGTGAGGACGGGCGGCGCGCCGCGGCGCACGTAGGTCATCGGCGAGACGCGCCGGGCCAGTTCCAGCCGCCCGGTCTGCTCCGGCACCCAGGTGACGGCGGCCTTCTGAAGGTGCGGGCCGCCCAACATGTCAGCCACGTCGGTGACCCCGTAGAAATTCACCACCGCGGCCACCTTGGCGGGTTTGCCCAGCTTGGCCGACTTGGGCGCCAGGCCGACCATCAGCGCCAAGTGCCCGCCCGCGGAGGCGCCGGTCACCACCAGGCGCTTGGCGTCCACGTTGTACCGCTTGGCATTCTGGCGGAGCCACTGCGCCGCCTTGAGCACGTCCTGGGCCGCGGCCGGCGCCGTCGCCACCTTGGTCAGGCGGTACTCGACGTTCGCCACCACGAAGCCGCGTTCGACATAGGGCAGGCACGCCCGCAAGAACTGCTCTTTGGAACCGCCCATCCAGCCGCCGCCGTGAATGCACAGCAGACCGGGCCGCTTGCCCTTGGAGACCACCTTGGGCTGGAGAACGTCGAGGACGGTCTCCTGGTAGCGGTCATAGGGGATGTTGGCTTGGAGGGTGACCGTATCCGGCAGCGCGGGCGGGGGCGCTTGCGCGGTGGCCATCCCAGCGAGGGCAAAGACGGCAGCCAGCAGTTTCCACATACGCCTATTACAGCTTATATTGAGATTGAAATGAAGACCCTCACCATTCTGCTCGCCATGACCGTCCTGGCGGTTGCCGACGGCCCCGGCCGCCTCATCAGCCGTTACGCCAAGGCCGGCTTTGCGCTGACCGCCGACCCCACCGCCCGGCCCTGGAGGAACATCCCGGGCGTCTTCGCCGAGAACGGCCCCACGGGCGCCCCCGTGCCCGGCCACCGCACCGAGATCCGTTCCCGCTGGACCAAGAACCACCTCTACCTGCTGTTTATCTGCCCCTACGAGACGCTTTACCTGAAGCCCAGTCCCTCCACTACCACCGAGACCAACAAGCTCTGGGAGTGGGACGTGGCCGAAGCCTTCATCGGTACGGATTTCGGCAACATCCGCCAGTATTGGGAGTTCCAGGTGTCGCCGCAGGGCGAATGGGTGGATCTGGACATCGACCGCGACAAGCCCCGGCCCGAGGGCGGCTGGCGGTGGAACTCGGGCTTCGAGGTGAAGGCCCGCCTCGACGAAGGCCGGAAGATCTGGTACGGCGCGATGAAGATCCCGCTCGCCGCCATCGATAAGCGGGAGCCCAAGCCGGGCCTGGAGATGCGCCTCAACCTCTACCGGCTCCAGGGTCCGCCGCCGGCGCGCCAGCAGATTGCCTGGCAGCCCACCGGCTCGCGCAACTATCACGTGCCGGAGGCTTTCGGGCGCCTGGTGCTGGAGAAGTAGCCGTGGCGGTCCGCGGGAGCAGCCAGCTTCGTATCTCGCACGTGGGCCTGCGCGGGGTGGTGGGCGGCGGGCTCACCGCCGCGCACGTGCTGGATTTCGCCTCCGCGTTCGCCACCTTTCTGGGCCCCGGCGGCGCGGTGGTGATGGGCCGTGACCCGCGCTCGAGCGGGGGCATGATCCGCGAGGGCGTCATCGCGGCGCTGCTGGCCTGCGGCCACGACGTGGTCTCCCTGGGTGTGGTCTCGACCCCCGTCATCCAGCACGCCATCCGCCGCCTGG
>CAZIRH010000230.1:0-7840 GCA_964541065.1 uncultured Solibacteraceae bacterium | reverse complement strand
ATTGCTGTTCGCCAGGAACACCGCGTAGCCGTGATCGTGCACGACCTCCTCGATTCCCGAGACCACCTCGGCGATAAAAGGATCGGCCACCGTCGTCACGACCACACCGATCGTGCAACTGCGGCGGGTAACCAGGCTGCGTCCGATCGAATTCGGGCGGTATCCCATCTCGCGCGCGACCCGGCGGATGCGATCCGCCGTCTGCGGGTTGACGGTGCCGCGGTTACCCAGGGCGCGCGAGACCGTGGAATGCGAGACGCCGGCGAGGCGGGCCACGTCTTTTATGGAGACCGGCATCGCGAACGTGTTCCCCAGTCGAGTCTAGCGCGAGGCCTCCCTCTGAAGCAAGAACCGGGCGGAACGGCGTGGGGTGGCAGCGCCATCCCGGTGTGGTCACCGTGAGCCGTAACGATCCGGAGGCGCCCACGTGCCGAAGGTCCTCTGAACCATGCAGGTCCCCTGGCATGCCGCCCAGCCTCGCCCAGGGCATGGCGGACACATCAGTGCTTGGACCCGGTGGCGGTCAGCACGTCCTCAATAGCTCCGTAGAGTTCCTTCATGGAGACCGGCTTGGGCACATAGCCGTCCATTCCCGCGGCCATGCACCGCTCTCGGTCACCCTGCATGGCGTGAGCGGTCATGGCGATGATGGGCAGGTGTCCGCCGGTTGTGCGTTCGTTCGCGCGGATCCGCCGGGTGGCCTCGAAACCGTCCATGTCGGGCATCTGGACGTCCATCAGGAGGAGGTCGAAGCGTTCCTTGGTGAGAGCGGCCAGGGCTTCCCGGCCCGTCGCGGCCATTCCTGCCGTGTGGCCCTGTTTTTCGACGAGGCGAAGAGCGACACGTTGATTGACGGGGTTGTCTTCGACCACCAGGATGTGCAGGCTCCGGCGCGCCTCGCGGAGCGAGTGGACGGTGATCAACTCCCGCTGCTCCGTTTCGCCCTCTTTGGCGGCCAGAAGACGGAGCACGGCTTCGAGAAGCTCGCATTCCCCCGCAGGTTTCGTCAAGTAGGCGGATGCGCCGACCTCACGGCAGCGGGCGGCATCTCCCCCTCTGGCCGCCGAGGTCAGTATGATGATCGGGGTGCTTGCCAGCCCGGAGTCTTCCTTGATCCGCCTGACGAGGGTGAATCCATCCGTGCCGGGCATTTGAGCGTCCACGATGACCAGCCGATACGGCGTTCCGGCCGCCCTGGCCTGCTGCAACGAGGCCAGCGCGGCCGAACCGTCCTCGCTCAGATGGGGCGCCATCCCCCAATTGCCCAGGACTTGTCTCAACACGCGCCGGTTGGTGGCATTGTCATCGGCCACCAGCACGGGCAGTTCTTGAAGAACGGCCACGCTGGCGCGAGCCGGCTGCTGCTGGGGCCTGTCAACGAGTCCCAGGCGCGCCGTGAAGTGGAAGGTGCTGCCCTTGCCGACTTCGCTTTCCACCCAGATCCGCCCACCCATCATGGCGACGAGCTGCGACGCGATGGTCAGTCCCAGGCCCGTGCCTCCAAACTGCCGGCTGGCCGAGCTGTCGGCCTGGGCAAAAGCGTCGAAGATGCCCTGCTGCTTGTCCTGCGGAATGCCGATTCCGGTGTCACTGACGCTGAACTGCAAGGTGATCTCGCCCCCTGACCGCGAGAGCTTGCGCACATTCACCACCACCTCGCCATGCGTCGTGAACTTGAGGGCGTTCCCGATCAGGTTGGTGAGAATCTGGCGCAGGCGGACAGGGTCTCCCAGGACGGTGGCAGGCAGCTCGGGATCGGAATTGTAGACCAGTTCCAGGCCTTTCTTGTCCGAGTGGAAGCCGAAAGCCTTCATGGTGGCATCGAGGCTCTTCCGCAAGTCGAACTCGAGGTGTTCGAGACTCAGTTTGCGGGCCTCGATCCTGGAGAAGTCGAGGATGTCGTTGATGACGGTGAGCAGCGATTCGGCCGAGGTCTTGACGCCGGTGAGGTGTTCGCGTTGCTCGGAGGTGAGCTCGGTGTCGAGCGCCAGCTCCGTCAGGCCGAGGACGCCGTTCATGGGGGTGCGGATTTCATGACTCATGTTCGCCAGGAACTCGCTCTTGGCGCGGCTCGCCGCCTCGGCGGCGCTCTTGGCTTTGCGCAGCTCCTCTTCGGCCTCTCTTCGGACCGTGATGTCTGAGAACAATCCGTCGGCATAGAGAACACCGGCCTCCTCGAAAGTCCACA
Organism: uncultured Solibacteraceae bacterium; assembly: GCA_964541065.1. GTDB lineage: Bacteria > Acidobacteriota > Terriglobia > Bryobacterales > Bryobacteraceae > VFZS01. The sequence goes on along the minus strand of CAZIRH010000230.1, from coordinate 5,652 downwards.
AGGCCCGGTCGTGGATCCAAATCCACTCGCCGTCTCTGCGCTGGACGCGGTACTCGACGTCCAAGGGTTCCTTGTTCGAAAAGAGGCCTTCAACTGCCTGGATGACCCGGGCCGAGTCAGCCGGGTGGATACGCCCAAGCCATAATTCCTCCCCCTTCTCACATATCTCCTCGGGCGTGTAGCCAAAAATGGCCTCTACATTGGGACTGATGTATATGGTCCGGCCATCGACGCTGGAGGTCCACGTCACGTCAGGGAGGTTGGCCACCAGTCTCCGGTACTTCTCCTCGCTCCGCCGAAGGGCTTCCTCGGCTTGTTTGCGCGCGCTGATGTTGCGGACGATAGCCGCACCGGCGATGACTCGCCCGGCCTCATCTTTGACCGGGAAGGCCGAGACGGAGACGTCGATCCTTCCACCGTCTTTGGAGATGCCCACGTTCTCGAACGGAGAGAGCGCTTCGCCGCCTTTCAGCATTTCGATCGCCCACGGAAACAGCTCCGGGTCCTCCGGCGGCATGACGATGGACACTGGCTTGCCGATCACCTCTTCGGCCTGGTAGCCAAACAGCGCTTCTGCGCTGTGATTCCAGCTCACAATCACGCCCTCCGGAGTGTGGGTGATGATGGCATCCTGAGACCATTCCACAATGGTTGCCAAAAATCGCTGCGCGTTCTCCCTGGCCCTGCGCTCGGTCACATCCCACCTCACTCACTTGGGCCTGACGCTGTCCTCTCGTCAGATCGATTCAGCAGCCGCTCATTTCGACTGGCGCTGATGACAGAGAGTTCCACCCCGGGTACTAACCCTGTCATAGTTATCGGCGGTTCGGCGGAATTCTTGCGGCGCAGAATGAGCGGCGTCAGAGCGTCTACCATTGAGGAGCAGCCCCTCGTGTTTTGTCCCGGCAGAGAGCCTAACGGCCGCGAACTGAGGGGCGGGCAGCCAACTCCAGCACCCTCAGCCCCTCAATGTGAGGAGTGGCGGTGGCTGCCAGGGCTATTGATCTCTACAAGGACGATGTGCGCACCGTTTCCGCGTCCGATCTGTACAGCGCGATAGAAGCATTCACGCGGGTGAGCGCCCCGCCTGCGGATCGCACCCAGGAAGGCTACCAGTTGGACTTCGAGGAGCAGTGGAACGCCCGAGCGCTGAAACTGAGCCGGGCCGGGTGTTCGCAGCCCCCTCCAGCGACCCCGCGCAGTCCAGCTCGGGCCGTGAGCTCCGGTCAAGCCGGCGCCGTAGCGGGCTTGACTTCCACCTACATTGTATGTACGATGTGGGCGTGGAACTCCACTGGGACTCCCGGAACCTGAAGCACATCGCGCGGAGTTTTACTTCAGAGAGCGATAGCCTATGAAGAAGAAGAAGACAGCCAAGGCGGCCACGATTCCGAAGTTCAAGAGCGAAGCCGAAGAGGCGGCCTGGTGGGACGCCCACCCCGACTTCGTCGTGGAGCAGTTCGAGAAGGCAGCCAAGGAAGGGCGCTTGTTGCGGGGTATGCCAAGGTCGAAGAGTGTCACCATCCGGATACCCATGAGGGATCTGGAGACCGCCCAGCGGCTCGCGGACCGCAAGGGCCTGCCGTACCAGACGTACATGAAGATGCTCCTGCACCAGGCCCTCGAGGAGGAGCGGGTGGCGAAGTGAAGACCGCGTCAGCAGGTGCCGGGCTTTCCTTGTAGCAGAGCCGCTAACGGCCGCGAACTGAGGGGCGGGCAGCCAACTCCAGCACCCTCAGCCCCTTTGAGTGCTGGAGCCAGCGCCAGAGGTCGTCGTAGCGGTCCTCCGAGAGCGGCTCCTTGAGCTGGAAGTTGAAGCCCTTCCGGCTGCCGTACTGAAGCCTGGCGCGCTCGAAGGTGGTCACGGTAAGCTGGAACGGCCCGGAGGTGCTTACGTTCTCGAGGTCCTGGAAGCGCCAGGTGCGCGAGGCGCCCTGGCGGTCGGTCCGATAGACCAGCCGGTCGGCGCTCGCGATCAGGACGCCGTGCGAGCCGCCGAAGCGGCTCAGGAGCTTCACGGACATCTGCCACAGCACGGCCGTCGCGGGGTCAGCCACCTGGGCCACCAGGCGCTGGTCGAGCCGCCCCTTGAGGAGCGCGTAAGCCCCGCCGAACGGGCTGCCCTCCAGGGCGCGGAAGCGATACTCGCGGTCCCCGCCCAGCTTCCAGCGGTTGTCCAGGTAGGTGAGCACCCGGACCTCGCCGGGCGCGATCATAAGCTGCTGGATGTCGGCGTAGGTCCATTGCCAGGCGTGCGGCCGCTTCTTCACGGCCGCTGCCTGGAAGGAAACGCCGCGCTCGTCGATGCGCAGCACGCCGGCGCAGCCTTTGCGCAGGTGCTCGTGGCGCACCCGGTAGGTCAGCTCCGCCGACAGAGGAAGCGCGAGCAGCATCAGACAGCAGCTCGCCGTTTGAGTCCGAAATGCCATTTCCACACCTCGTAAACAGCCGGATAAACCATCAGCTCCAGAAGGAAAGAAGTGAATATCCCGCCGATCATGGGGGCCGCGATGCGCTTCATCACGTCGGCCCCGGCTCCGCCGGACCACATGATCGGAAGGAGGCCCACAAACATGCAGGCCACGGTCATGAACTTGGGCCGGATGCGCTTCACCGCGCCCTCCAGTATCGCCGCCCGAAGCTCCGGCAGCGTGCCCAGGCGCCCCTCGCGCCGCGCGCGCTCACAGGCCAGATCCAGGTAGAGCAGCATGAACACGCCCGTTTCCGCGTCCACGCCCATCAGCGCGATCAGGCCGACCCAGACGCCGATGCTCATGTTGTATCCGAGCAGGTAGAGCAGCCAGACGGCGCCCACCGCGGAGAACGGCACCGCCAGCAGGATGATCAGGGTCTTGGCCGTTGAGCGCGTATTCATGTAGAGCAGCGCCACGACCAGAAACAGGGTCAGGGGCACGACCAGCAGCAGGCGCTCGCGCACGCGCTCCATGGCCTCGTACTGGCCGCTCCACGCGAGGGCGTAGCCCGGCGGCAGGGGCACGCCCGCGCGGACCGCCTGCTTGGCCTCGCGCACGTAACCGCCCACGTCCCGGGCCGTCACATCCACGTACACGTATCCGCTGAGCATGCCGTTCTCGTTGCGCAGCATGGAGGGACCGGAAGCCAGCCGGACGTCGGCCAATTGCGCCAGCGGGATCTGCCGGCCGCTTGGGGCGGGCACCAGCACGCGGCCCAGCGCGCCCAGATCGCTGCGAAAGTCGCGCATGTAGCGGACGTTCACGGGATAGCGCTCCCGCCCCTCAACCGTGGTGGTGACGTTCTCGCCGCCGATGGCGCTCATCACCACCATCTGCCCTTCCTCGATGCTGAGGCCGTAGCGCGCCAGTTGGTCGCGCTTCCAGCGGATGTCCAGGAAGTACCCGCCGCCGACGCGCTCGGCGAACACGCTGCGCGTGCCGCGCACGCGCGCCAGCACGGCTTCAAGCTGGGCGCCGATCCGCTCGATGACGGCGACGTCCGCGCCCAGGATCTTCACGCCCACCGGGGTGCGCACACCCGTGGTCAGCATGTCGATGCGCGCCTTGACCGGCATGGTCCAGGAGTTGGTGACGCCCGGCAGGCGCAGCGCTTCGTTCATCTCCTCGATGAGCCGCTCCGTCGAGAGGCCCTGGCGCCACTGGCTCTTGGGCTTGAGCACAATGACCGTCTCCATCATCGACAGCGGCGCCGGGTCGGTCGCGGTCTCGGCGCGCCCGGCTTTGCCCAGCACGCTCTCGACCTCCGGGAACCGCTTGATGAGGCGGTCCTGGACCTGGAGGAGCTGCTGGGCCTGGTTCTCGGAGATGCCGGGCAGCGTCGAGGGCATGTAGAGGAGCGTGCCTTCATCGAGCGGCGGCATGAACTCCGAACCGAGGCGCCGGAACACCGGCACAGTCACGGCCACCACGGCCAGCGCGCCGGCAATGACCAGCCATTCCCAGCGCAACGACCAGGCGCACACCGGCTGGTAGAGCCGGATCAGGATGCGACTCACGGGGTGGCGCTCCTCGGAGTGAATCTTGCCCACCAGCACGGCGTTGGCCGCGCGCGCCAGCCACCGCGGGCGGAAGCTGAAGTTCCGCATATGCGTGAACAGCAGGCGCATGGCCGGATCCAGGGTGATGGCCAGCACTGCCGCCACGATCATGGCGAGGTTCTTGGTGTAGGCCAGCGGCTTGAACAGCCGCCCCTCCTGCGCCTCCAGCGTCAGCACCGGCAGGAAGGAGACCGCGATGACCAACAGAGCGAAGAAGCTGGGGCCGCCGACTTCCTTGACCGCCTCGATGACCACACGCCGGTAGTCCTCCCGCCGGCCGGTGCGGTCCCATTCCTCGAGCTTCTTGTGCGTTTGCTCGACCACTACGATGGCGGCGTCCACCAGGGCGCCTATGGCGATGGCGATGCCGCCCAGCGACATGATGTTCGCCGTGAGCCCCATGGCCTTCATGGGTATGAAGGAGACCAGAATCGCCACCGGGATGGTGACAATGGGAATGACGGCGCTGGGGATGTGCCACAGAAACACCAGGATCACCAAGGCGACCACGATCAGCTCTTCGATGAGCGTGCGCTTGAGGTTGTCGATCGACCGCAGAATCAACTCAGAGCGGTCGTAGGCGGTGAGGACTTTGACGCCGCGTGGGAGGCCGGGCTCGATCTGCTCGAGCTTCGCTTTGACCCGCTCGATGACCTGGAGGGTGTTCTCGCCCTGGCGCATAACGACGATGCCGGAGACCACGTCGCCCTGGCCGTTCCAGTCGGCCACGCCGCGGCGGATGTCCGGACCCAGCGTCACCTGGCCGACGTCGCGGACGCGTACGGGCACGCCGTTGGAGCTGGCGGCCAGCACGATGTCGGCGAGGTCGGCGACCGAACGGGCGTAGCCGCGCCCGCGCACCATGTACTCGGCGCCACCGAATTCGACCAGGCGGCCTCCCACGTCGTTGTTCCCCGCCCTGACCGCCTCGACCACTTTGTTCACCGAGATGCCGTAGGTCTGGAGGCGGCGGGGGTCCAGCGCGACCTGGTACTGGCGCACGAAGCCGCCGAGCGGAGCAACCTCGGCCACGCCGGGCACGGACTTCAAGTGGTAGCGCAGGTACCAGTCCTGAAGCGAGCGCAGCTCGGCCAAGTCGTGGCGGCCGGTGGTGTCCACCAGCACGTACTGGAACACCCAGCCGACGCCGCTGGCGTCGGGCCCGATCTCGGTCGTCACGCCCTGGGGCAGGCGGGGCAGGACGCCAGAGAGGTACTCGAGAGTGCGCGAGCGGGCCCAGTAGATGTCAGTCCCATCCTCGAAGATGACGTAGACGAACGAGTAGCCGAAGTCGGAGAAGCCGCGCACGGCCTTGACGCGGGGCGCGCCCAGCATGGCGGTGACGATGGGGTAGGTGACCTGGTCTTCGAGGATGTCCGGGCTGCGGTCCCAGCGCGAGTAGATGATGACCTGGGTGTCGCTCAGGTCGGGGATGGCGTCCAGGGGTATGTGCTGGAGCGACCACCAGCCCGCCGCCACCGCGCAGGCCACCAGCGCGAACACCGCGAACTGGTTGCGCGCCGAGAACTCGATGAGGCGGTTAATCATGGGGGTGCTCGTGCGCGGGCGCCGCCGGCGGGGCAGGCGGCGGAGGCTGGGGCTGATGCTGCTCGTGCCCG
>CAZIRH010000229.1:0-7849 GCA_964541065.1 uncultured Solibacteraceae bacterium | reverse complement strand
CGCTTCCGGTCCCGACTGAGCCAGCGGCGGGCCAGACGTTCCTGCAAGTGGCCGCGGTCAAGCGCCTCGAGGCCGAGCTGATCGTCGATGTCCTCAAGAAGAAGGGCTTCCCCGCTGTGGTCGCGCCCGTGCCCGGCGAGACGCTGTTCCGCGCGCTGGTCGGCCCGCTCAAGGAGCCCGCCGCGCTGAACAAGACCAAAGCGGACCTGGAGCAGGCGGGGTTCCGCTCGATCATCCGGAAATACTGAGTGCACGCGGTCTCGCCACGCCTGCCGGACTGGCTGAAGAAACCGGAGCGCGATTTCGCCTCGGTGCATGCGCTCAAGCGCGAGTTACGGCAGTTCCACTTGCACACGGTGTGCGAGACGGCGCGCTGCCCCAACCTGCACGAGTGCTTCGCGCGGGGCACGGCCACGTTCCTGATTCTGGGCCGGCTGTGCACGCGCGCCTGCGGCTTTTGCGCGGCCTCGCAGGCGCGTCCGGGACCGGCGCCGCCCGCGCCTGACCCGGACGAGCCGCCCGGCGTGGCGCGCCTGGCCGCACGCCTGGGCCTGCGCCACGTAGTGGTTACCAGCGTGACCCGCGACGACCTCGACGACGGCGGCGCGGCACACTTCGCCTCGACGCTGCGCCGTCTCCGCGAGGCCCTCCCGCGAGCCCGCCTCGAAGTGCTGACGCCCGATTTCGGCGGCCGGTTGCAGTCGGTCGCGCAGGTCATGGAAGCCGCCCCGGACGTCTTCGGCCACAACCTTGAAACCGTGGCCCGCTTGTATGGCCGCGTCCGCCCGCAAGCCCGCTACGACCGGTCGCTGGACCTGCTGGCCTTCGCGCGGCGGACGAGCACCGAGGTCCTCATCAAATCCGGCCTGATGGTGGGCCTGGGCGAGGAGGCGCGCGAGGTCGAAGATGCGCTTGGAGACTTGCGCAGCGCCGGCGTCGATGTCGTCACCATCGGGCAATACCTCCAGCCCACCCGCCGCAACCTGCCGGTGAGCGCCTACATCGCTCCGGAGCAGTTCGATACGTGGCACGATCAGGCGCTCACGCTGGGCTTCAAGATGGCGCTGAGCGGCCCGCTGGTGCGCAGCTCCTACCTGGCCGGCACGGTCTGGGACGAAGCCGGCGGAGGCGCCGCGTGCTGAACATTCTGCTGGCGCTCGCCACTGCGCTTTTGCTGGTGATGAGCTTCCCGCGGTTCGACCTGGCCTGGCTGGCGCCCATCGCCCTCGCGCCCCTGCTGGTGGCGGTGGGGCGCGAGCCGCGGGCGCATCGCCGCTTCCTGCTGGGTTGGTTGGCAGGCGTCGCTTACTGGCTTGGCACCTGCTACTGGATCCAATTCGTACTGGAGCGGCACGGCCGTCTGCCGCTGGTGCTCTCGTGGGGGGCCGTGGCGCTGTTCGCGGCGGTCAAGGGCCTTCACCTGGCGGTGTTTGCGGCGCTGGCGGGCCTCGCGCTGCGGCGCTCCTGGGCGTTGCTGGCCGTGCCGGCGCTGTGGGTGGCCCTCGAGCGGACGCACGCTCCGCTGGGCTTCGCCTGGCTGGCCCTGGGCAATGCCGGGATCGACATGGGCCTGCCGATGCGCCTGGCGCCGTACACCGGCGTCTACGGGCTCTCGTTCGTTTTCGCCATGCTGGGCACGGCGCTGGCGCTCGCTCTCTTGCGCCGCCCGCGCCGGCAACTGGCCTGGCTGCTCCTGCTGCCGCTGCTGTACCTGTTGCCGCGCCTGCCCGCACCTCAGCGCGGGCAGGAAGCCGCCGTCCTGGTGCAGCCCATCATCTCCCAGGACGCCGACTGGACCGAGCCCTGGGTCCAGCGCATGCAGAACCGGCTGGGGTTTCTTTCGCTGCGCGCGGTGGCGGAGGCAGGCGGCGGGGGACCCCAGCTTCTGGTGTGGCCCGAGGTGCCGATGCCGGTCTACTACTACGAGAACGCGCGCTTCCGCGAGCTGGTCTCGGAGGTGGCGCGCCGCACCGGCGCCTACGTGTTGTTGAACGTCGTGGCGCACACCCCCCAGGGCGCGCCGCTCAACTCGGCCCTGCTGGTGGGGCCGGACGCCCAGCCCCTGGGCCGCTACGACAAGCTCAATCTCGTCCCCTTCGGGGAATACGTCCCCGCGCCTTTCGGCTTCGTCTCCAACATCTCCAGCGAGGTCGGCGACTTCGTGCCGGGCCGGGACCTGACCGTGCTGCGCGCCGGCGCCCGCCCCATCGGCGCTTTCATCTGCTACGAGGCAGTGTTCCCGCACCAGGTGCGGCGCTTCGCCGCGGCGGGCGCGCAGCTCTTCGTCAACCTGTCCAACGACGGCTGGTACGGGCGCACTGCGGCCCGCGATCAGCACCTCAAGATCGCGCGCATGCGGGCCGCGGAGAACCGGCGGTGGCTGCTGCGCGCCACCAACGACGGCATCACGGCCACCATCGATCCGGCGGGGCGCGTCTGGCGGCACTTACCCTCCTACGTCGAGGGCGCCGTCCGCACCAGCTTCTCCTGGGTTCAGACGCAGACCTTCTATTCCCGCCACGGCGACTGGTTCGTGCTGGTCTGCGCCGTGATGGCCGCCGCTGGCCTGTTTCGGCGGAGGTCCCATGCGTCCCCTTGAAATACTGATTCTGGTCATGCTGTTTTCGATCATGATGGGGTTTCTCTTTCCGAGGAGCCGTCGTCCCGGTTGGCTGCGTATTCTTCCGTGGCTGGCGCTAGCGCTGACGCTGGTGCATCTCGTGGTCGAGAAATACCGCTGGCAGATGGCGCCGGCGTATGTGGTGGTGGTTCTGAGCTGTCTCCTGGCACTGGGAAAGGGCGCAGGTAGGGCGGCCAAGGCTTCACGCTGGCGGACGGCGGGGCGCATGGCAGGCGCGGTGGTGGCTGGCCTGGTCTGCGCCGGGACCGCATTCCTGGCAGGGAGCGTTCCGGTGTTTCGCTATCCAGCGCCGTCCGGACCGTTGCGAGTGGGCTCGACGCGCCTCTATTTTGTGGACTCCTCGCGTCGGGATACGTTCGCTCCAAATCCCCACGCGCCGCGCGAATTGCTGGTCGTGGCCTGGTATCCAGCCGATGTCGCTCCCGGCGCGCAGCCGGAATCTTTTTGGCCTGCCGCGTCTGTTGCGGGGCCGGTGTTGGCGCGCACAGTCGGCATCCCATTCCTGAATCCCTTGGGGCATCTGCGCCTGGTCAGATCCCACTCCTATGCGGACGCGCCGGTGGCGCGGGCGCAGGCGCAATATCCCGTACTGATCTTCTCGCACGGATACGCGGGTTCGCCCTGGCAGAACACAGTGCAGATGGAGGAGCTGGCCAGCCACGGCTTCATGGTCTTCAGTGTTGGCCACACTTACGAGAGCGTGGCAATTCCCTTTCCGGACGGTCGCGTCGTGCCCATAAGCCCGGAGCTCGTGAAACTGGTGATGCCAAGACACCGCCAGATGGACAGCTTCATGCAGGAACTGCGAAAGGCCGCACCGCTGGACCGGAGCCTTGGGATTTGGGTCGCCGACACGCAGTATCTGATGGATGAGCTGGCGAAGATCAACGCCGGGGCCGGCGCGGGCGCCACCGAGCCCGGCAGGCGCTTCGCCCAGCGGCTCGATCTCGCCCGCCTGGGCGTCTTCGGAATGTCCTCCGGCGGAGCGACGGCGGGCCAGGTCTGTGCGCGAGACCCGCGCTGTAAGGCCGGTCTGAACATGGATGGGTTCCAGCGAGGCGACCTGGTCGATCATCCGCTGGCGGTGCCGTTCCTGTACTTCGCGAGAGAGGGTGACAGGGTCAACGACCCGATCTATGCGCACTCGCGCGGCGATCTCTACAGAGTCCAGGTCAATCGCTCGACCCACTTCAACTTCGCCGACCTGAGCTTGGTCCTGCCGATCCTTAGGAACACGCCCGTGCTCGGCTCCATTGACGGCCCGCAGATTGAGCGAATCATGAATGCCTATACGCTGGCGTTTTTCCAGAAATACCTGCAAGCCAAGCCGGCGCCGTTGCTTGACGGCCCGCCCTCTGCTCAAGAGTTTCCCGAAGTCGTTTTCACCGCGCGCAAATCCTCCGCGGCGCCGCCGCGATAGGGTAGCGGCGTGGCGGCTGCGGCCGCGCCACTCTACCCGTGGCGGATGAGGATCACGTCGCCGTCGCGCACGAGGTAGTCCTTGCCTTCCAGCCGCAGCAGGCCCTTCTCGCGCGCTCGGGCGTAGCCGCCCTCTCGGACCAGCACCTCCCACGGCGCCACTTCCGCGCGGATGAACTTCTTCTCGAAGTCGGTATGCACCGTTCCCGCTGCCTTGAGCGCCGTGCTGCCGGCGGGCAGCGCCCAGGCCCGCACCTCCGGCTCGCTGGCGGTGAAGAAGGAAATCATCCCCAGCAGAGAGTACGTAGCCCACACCAGGCGCTCCAGGCCGGACTCCTTCAGCCCGAAACTGGCCAGGAACTCGGGCGCGTCCTCGGAGGGCAACTCCGCCAGCTCGGCTTCAATCTGCCCGCAGATGGCCGCCACCGCGGCGTGCGCGCGCCCGGGCAGCACCTGGCTGCGGAACCCGGCCTCGACCTCGTGCAGCCGCGCGGCATCCGCCTCGCCCAGGTTCAGCACGTACAGCATGGGCTTCTGCGAGAGAAACTGGAAGCCCCGCATGCGCTTCTCCTCCTCGGGGCCGAGCGCGAGCTGGCGCAGCGGCGCGCCCGCGTCCAGTTGCGCCTTGGCTCGTTCGAGCACTTCGAACTCGTGGTCCAGCTCCGGATCCTTCACCTTCTTGCGATCCTTTTCCAGGCGCTCGAGGCGCTTCTCGACGACGATCAGGTCGCTAAGGATCAGCTCGGTCTCGAGGTGCTCGAGATCGCGCCGTGGGTCCACCGAACCCATTTCGTGCGGCACGCGGTCGTCTTCAAAGGCCCGCAGGACGTGGGCGAAGGCGTCGGCCAGGCGCAAGCTGGCCAGGTAGGCCGGATCCCGCAGCGTCTCCTTCGACACGGCCGGGCAGTCCAGGTACTCGAGGGTGGCGTGGGTGAGCTTGGCGTTGGGGTAGAGCCCGGCCACGGCGTCCAGCCGCGTGTCGGGAACCTTGGCCACGCCAGTGTGCACGGCCAGCGCGCCCATGCGCGCGGCTTCGTGCGCCCCGGTCAGGATGGTGGCGAGCGAAGTCTTGCCTGCCTGCGACAGACCGATGATCGCGGTCTTCATGGCTCGGCCGCCGCTAGAGCGGCACCTCCACTTGCGCCAGGATCTCCTCCAGGATGCGGTCGCTCAGGTCGGCGGTGCGCACGGCCAGGGTGGCGCGCGTGTTGACCACCACGCGGTGGGCGAACACCGGCACGGCCAGGCGCTTGACGTCGTCCGGCAGGGCGTAGTCGCGCCCCTCGATCATGGCCCGCGCCTGGGTGGCCCGGTAGAGCGCCTGCGCCCCGCGCGGGCTGACGCCCAGCGCCAGCAGCTCGTGGCCGCGCGTCTTCTCGACGATGGCCAGCATGTAGTCCACCAGCGCCTCATCCACCGCCACGCGGCTTACCCAGGCTTGCAGCGCGAGCACATCCTCGGCGGCGAACACCGGCTCGATGACCGCGGAGAACCCGCCCGCGCCGCGCACGATCTCGCGTTCGCTCCCCCGCTCCGGATACCCCATGCGGATGCGCATGAAAAAGCGGTCAAGCTGCGATTCCGGCAACGGGTAGGTGCCGTGGTGCTCGACCGGGTTCTGCGTGGCCAGCACCATGAACGGCTCGGGGAGGGGGTGGGATTTCCCGTCGATGCTCACCTGCCGCTCGTTCATGGCTTCCAGCAGCGCCGACTGCGTCTTGGGCGTGGTGCGGTTGATCTCGTCGGCCAGCAGAAAGTGGGTGAACACCGGGCCGGGCTTGAACTCGAAGGCCTGGGTGCGGGCGTTGTAGATGGTGACGCCGACGACGTCGCTGGGCAGCATGTCGGAGGTGAATTGCAGGCGGTGAAACTGGCACCGCACCGAGCGCGCCAGCGCCTGGGCCAGCGTGGTTTTGCCCACGCCGGGGACGTCCTCGATGAGCAGGTGGCCGCGGGCCAGCAGGCACACCAGGGCGAGCCGCAAGGCCTCCGGCTTGCCGCGGATGGCCACGCCGAGGGCGGCCTCCAGCTCGGCCAGCCGGGCCAGCGCCGCCGGCGGGGCCATTGCTGTGGCCGGCTCGGTCATGACTGCTATGATACTGCATGCCGCCGGCCCAAGGCGCCCCGGCTCGGCCTGCGGCCCGCCAGGGCCGGAGACCGCAGGTCGGGGCGGAGCCAGAACCGCGGTACTGTTACTGCTACAGATCGACTGTGGTACTGTCTGGCACGCCCGTAGAACAAAAAATTGCGTTTGTTGTTGTCCCCTCGGGTGATGCGTGCTAGAATTCGGACTGCTGCGGGTGGCAGCGAGGACTGTGATGAAACCATATGCAATCCTATTGTTCTTGCTTCTGCTGGTGGCGGTGCCGGCATCGCTGAGTACGCCAGTCACTTTCGGCGGCATTTTCACCTACACCGAGGTCTCAGGGGGCAGCGGAAACTCCGCGGACCGCTTCCAATTCGCCTTCACCACCGATAGCATGGGTGTGCTGAGGATCATCGGACTGGATGTGGGGCTGGCAGGCACCCTGTTCTACGACCTGGAGAGCGGCGGGCCCGGCTATTTGACGTACGGGGTCTATAGCGCTGCCGACGGGGGCACGGGGTACTCTGAGGACGTGCTTCCCCCGATTTCCAGCGGCACCGGGGGCGACGAGGTGGCCAATTTCACCTTCACGGACTTCACCGTGGGAGAGACCTTCGCTTTTCGGGGCGACGTGGACTTCCCGCCCGGCGGGCCGGTTGAAGCCCTGGCTTGCTGGCTGACCGGTCTGCCCTGCGATCACGTGACCGGGAACCGGTTCGTCGCGCGCGGCCCCATCAGCTACACCATCACGCTGGGAACGGTCCCAGGCTACGCGATTGTCGGGCCGAATTCGTTCACCTTCCCGAGTTCTGGGTGGTACGACATCGTCAACACGCTGCCAGGAGTGTCCGGATCCCGCGCCCGGAATGACTTCGGCGGCACGGTCGAGGTTGTCATTCCCGAGCCCACGGCCTTCCTGCTGGTGGGTGCCGGCCTGCTGGGCCTGGCGCTGGCGGCCAAGCGCGCCAGGGCCCGGAGCTGACATCCCCTGCGCGCCTGGTCTATAATGGGAGCCCCGACCTGCCGGGCGCGTAGCTCAGTTGGTTAGAGCGCCTGCTTCACACGCAGGAGGTCACAGGTTCGAGTCCTGTCGCGCCCACCAGGCCCCGTCGATCGCTTGTAGCCAGCCTCGCTCCCCCATTTGCAGATACCCCAGGACAGAGGGATAATCGCGGGACGATGAGCGCGCAAAGCGAGGCAGGCGGGCAGGCCGCACGGCGGGTCGCCGAGCGGCGGCCGGAGGAGGTCGAGCGAAGCGGCGCGAAGGTCCGGGTGGTTTCGCTGGACGCTTTCCGCGGCCTGGTGATGACGCTGATGCTCGCCGAAGTGATGCACCTGCCTGGACTGGCACAGGCCTTTCCGGCCAGCGCATTCTGGGCGATGGTGGCGTTCCACACCAGCCACGTGGCCTGGCAAGGCTGCTCCCTGCACGACCTCATTCAGCCCGGCTTCTCTTTTCTGGTGGGCGCGGCTCTTCCGTTCTCCATCGCCAACCGGAAAGCCAGAGGGCAGGCTTTCGGGCGGATGTTTACTCACGCCGTCTGGCGCGCGCTGGTGCTCGTCTTCCTGGGAGTTTTCCTGCGGTCATTCGGAAAGGCCCAGACATACTTCACTTTCGAGGACACCCTGACGCAGATCGGACTGGGGTATGTCTTTCTTTTTGTGCTGGGCTGCGTGCCCGTGCGCGTGCAAGTGGCGGCGCT
>CAZIRH010000228.1:7473-7890 GCA_964541065.1 uncultured Solibacteraceae bacterium | reverse complement strand
GGCCACGCGCGCGCCCGTCTGGCCCTGGACGTGTTTTGCTACCGCATCCAGAAGTACATCGGCGCCTACTACGCCGCCCTCGGCGGAGCCGACGCGGTAATCTTCTCGGCGGGCATTGGAGAGAACGCGCCGGCCATCCGCGCCGCCGTGTGCGAGCCCCTCGAGGCGCTCGGCCTCCGCCTGGATCCGGTAAGGAACCAGGAGGCAGTCGGGGTAGAAATGGACATCTCGGCCGAGGGCGCGCGCACCCGCGTCTGGGTCATCCCCACCAACGAGGAACTGCTTATCGCGCGGGACACGGTCCGTTGCTTAGCCCGGTGACTGGCTACGCTGTCCCAAGCCCGCAGGGCGCGTGGACAGCGCTGCCTGTCACCGGGGCTACTTCTTCTTCGCCACCGTGGCCTTGGTCGCCCCCGT
>CAZIRH010000228.1:0-7463 GCA_964541065.1 uncultured Solibacteraceae bacterium | reverse complement strand
GCCGCCGTCCACCAGCAGCGTCTGCCCGGTGATGTACTCGCAGGCGTCCGAGGCCAGGAACACGACGGCCCCATCCAGATCCGTCGGCTGCCCGGGCCGCTTCAGCGGGATCCGGTCGCAGAGGTACTCCAGCCACTCCTGGTTTTCGTAGAGCACCTTGTTCTGCTCAGTTCGGAACCACCCCGGCGCCAGGCAGTTCACCGTGATCCCGTGCGGCCCCCAGTCGTCGGCCAGGCTCATGGTCATCTGCTTGACCCCGCCCCGACTGGCCGAGTATGGCGTCAGGCCCGCGTAGCCGAACACGCAGGTCACCGACCCGATGTTGATGATCCGCCCGTACCGCCGCGGGATCATCTGGCGGGCCACCGCCTGCGCCACGAAGAAGCTCCCCCGCAGGTTCGTGTCCAGCACCAGGTTCCAGTCGTCCCAGGTCACCTCGAGGGCCGGCTTGCGCACGTTGCACCCGGCGTTGTTCACCAGGATGTCGACCTTGCCGTACGCCTCATGGGCCGCCTCGGCCATACGCTGGATGCTCAAGTAGTCCCGCACGTCCAGCTCCAGCGGCACCGCCCGCCGCCCCAGGCTCTCGATCTCCTGCCGGAACGCCTCCAGCGCCTCCCGCCTCCGGCTGGTGATCACCAAGTCCGCGCCGGCGCGCGCCAGCGCGCGCCCGAAGTATTGTCCCAGCCCCCGGCTGGCGCCAGTGACGATGGCGGCCTTTCCGGAAAGATCGAACAATGATCGGCTCATCAGTGCTCCTTACGGTTGCAGTATGACTTTCATGAGGTTCGGCTCGCGGCGGTAGAGGCGCTCGAACCACGCCGCACCCTCCGCGAGCGGCGCCACCGCGCTGATCAGCGGATCCACGTTGATCAGCCCCCGCGCCAGCAGTTCCAGGCAGGCCGGGTATTCGCCCGCCGAGGCGCACGAACCCAGCAGCTTGACCTGGCGCGTCACCACCCACTGGAGCGGCAGCTCGACCCGCGGCGAAAGATTGCCCACCATGGTCAGCACGCCGCCCTTGCGGAGGCTTTTTAGCGCAGTCTGTAACGGATCGCTCGCTCCCACCACCTCGACGGCCACATCCGCCCCGCGCCCTCCAGTCGCCTCCCGGGCAAACGCCGGCACATCCACGCTCTTGGGGTTCAGTTGATCGTCCGCGCCGAGCTGGGCGGCCAGCCGCAGCCTGGCCTCGTCGATGTCCACGGCGATGACCCGCCCGCAGCCCGCACGCTTGAGCGCCTGGATCACCAACAGGCCGATCATCCCGCTCCCCACCACCACGGCCGTGTCGCCCAGCGTCACCGGCGTGATCCCCACCGCGTGGACCGCCACCGAGAGCGCCTCAATCATGGCCGCGTACTCGAAGCTCAGCCCCGCCGGCAGCGGGTAGACGATGCGCCGCGGCACTGCCACATACTCGGCAAACGCCCCGTGCCGGCGGTACTCGCCCGGCGAGACGCCCAGCACCTGCCGGTCGTCGCACAGGTTCACTTCCCCCCGCCGGCAGTAGAAGCACTCGCCGCACCACACCGTCGAGTCAAACGTCACCCGGTCGCCCTCGCGGAGGCCCTTCACCTGGGCGCCGGTCTTGGCCACCACGCCCGCCGCTTCATGCCCCATCACCAGGGGCGGGATGCGCCGGCCCGTGCTGCCGTCCAGCCCGTGGACATCGCTCCCGCAGATGCCACAGGCCCTCACCCGCACCAGCACGTCGTGCGCCCCGATCGCCGGCTCCGGCATCTCGACCAGCTCCAGCTTCAGGTACTCCTTCAGCAGCAGCGCCTTCATGGGACCTTCCCATCGGAAGCATTCATGGTACTTCAGGCGGTCGTGGTGGCGCTCCGGGCTCGGGGCTTGAGAGGCATTCTTCCTTACGGGTCTGGGGGCGCGGGCCGGAATCGAACCGGTAAATGATGCGGGACAACCGGTCCGCCCGTGCCGTCTAGCGGCGAGGCCCACAGTCCGCCCACCGCCCAGCCGTCATATTGGGTGATGGCGCTCAGTTCTGGCCAGTTGAACTGGAACTTCAATGGGGGTGTCGCATCCCCGGAATGCTCGGGTATGATAGTACCAGTGCAGAGGACTCAGCAGGCAATCGTCGGAATGAGCTTCCCCAAAGTCGAAGAGCCGCTGGACAGGGAGCGCTCTGGTGACTTGGAGACGTCCCATCTCCTTCATTGCGGCGACGCCCGCCGGCTGGACTGGATACCTGGCGAGTCCATCCACCTCATCCTCACCTCGCCCCCGTACTGGACGCTGAAGCAGTACAACGAGCGTATCGGCCAGCTCGGAGCGGTGGCCGACTACGAAGAATTCATGGACGAGCTGGACAAGGTGTGGAAGCACTGCTTCCGGGTCCTTGTTCCTGGCGGCCGCCTTGTCTGTGTAGTGGGTGATGTCTGCCTCGCCCGCCGGCGCAACCAGGGGCGGCACCTGGTCATGCCTCTGCATGCCGACATCGCCGTCCGCACACGCCGGATCGGCCTTGACTATCTCACCCCGATCCTCTGGCACAAGATCGCCAACGCCAGCTACGAGGTGGAGAACGGCTCCTCGTTCCTCGGCAAGCCGTACGAGCCGAACGCTATCGTGAAGAACGACGTCGAATACCTGCTGATGCTCCGCAAGCCCGGCGGGTACCGCCAGCCCACGGATTCCCAACGGGAGCGCTCGAAGCTCACTAAGGACGAACACGCGCGCTGGTTCCGTTCTTTCTGGGCAGACATTACCGGCGAGTCCACCCGTGATCACCCGGCGCCGTTCCCGGTCGAGCTCGCCTACCGTCTAGTCCGCATGTTCTCGTTCGTCGAGGACACTGTGCTTGATCCCTTTGCCGGCACATTCACGACGACTGTTGCGGCCGTGAAGTGCGGCCGGCACAGCATCGGCAACGAACTGGATCCGGAATACTTCAAGCTTGGCGTTGGGCGCGTCAAGGCTGCGGCCGCCAACCTCGATACCTTCTTCGGCAGGCCCCCCAAAATCAAAGTCAGGTCAGGGTGCTGAATCTCTGCGTGTAGAACCGGGCGATCCGCTCCACAAAGGTCTGGTAGTGGTCTCGGTCGCCCACCTGGGGCGCCGGCAGCGCGGTCTAGAGATCGCAGCCAGACTAATTGTCGCAGTCCATGAGCACTGTGCAGTAGGCATCGAACCCTTCCTCGTCGATAGAGTCCCGGATGGGGAGACCACGCAGGTGCTTCACCATGTTCTCTGCGGCCTGTCGCTGCTTGTGAACGGTGACGTGCAGGGGTACGTCCGGGCGCTGGTTCCTGAGGGGAGAGACGAAGGTGGTTGCGATGTTGACCACCGTGATTCCCGCCGCAATCGCGTCGCGACGCCCTTCGTGAACGATTCGGTGGGAGGAATTGAGCTCGTCGTAGAGGCGAGGTTGGGACTTGTTGTGCTCGGTCATGACTGTCTTGGCCTCGCAGGAGACAAGCACCTCGGCGATCTCCTTCTGCCTGACGATGCCCATTCCGGAGTGCGGTTCGGCGCGCTCCATTCGAGGCGCCTGACCGATCGCGAGGTCGATGGTCTTCCGCTTTTGGCTGCGGGGCCAAAGGTACAAGACGTTCACGCCGTAAGCGATCTCGCCACGCTCAGCTTGCTGGCGCAACACCGGGCACGCGGCCAGCAGATCCTCCATGATGAAGTCGCAAAGGGCAATAGAGTGGGCATCACTGCGGGAGTGGTATCTGTAAACGTGCCCAAACTTCGGATCTCGGTGCTCATGCTCGGCGAGCCAAGCAGCGAGTCTCTCAGGGGCGTTCACGGGCAATGGTCCTTGCGGACGGTCTGAGCTTCGTATAGAGACCCAACTCTATCGCAGATTGATGCTCCAGCGCAGGACTTCTAAGTCGGCGAGAGCTGGCTTATATCCGGCCGTTCCCATCGAAGGTGAACTCTGGGGGAGGAGTGTCCACCCTCGCGGAAATCCTCGACCTCGCCGCCAACCCCGGCCACCACGCCCGCCGCTTCATGCCCCATCACCAGGGGCGGGATGCGCCGGCCCGTGCTGCCGTCCAGCCCGTGGACATCGCTCCCGCAGATGCCACAGGCCCTCACCCGCACCAGCACGTCGTGCGCCCCGATCGCCGGCTCCGGCATCTCGGCCAGCTCCAGCTTCAGGTACTCCTTCAGCAGCAGCGCCTTCATGTGTCCTCTCCGGGAGCGAAGCCTTCATCGTACTTCAGGCTGTCGCCCGGACGCCTCCGGCCGCCGGATTAAAGTTCCGGCCTCCACCCCGTGATAGACTTAGCGCGTATGAAGCCACGTCTCTCCGCTTTGCTGTTGCTGGCCGCGCTCAGCCCGGCCGGCTGCGGGTGGAATCAGGCGAGCCGCGCGCCCGGCGCGAGCGGCTGGATCGCGCACAAGGGCGCCAACTACACGCTGGAAACCCCACGCGGCTGGAGCGTGCGCGCCGAGCCAAAGACCGGGCGCCTGAAGATCCAGGGCGCCGCCCGCGAGCAGGTCATCGTTTGGCCCGTGTTCGTGCCGGGAACGCTGGACGCCGGCTCCGCCCCGGCGGTGTTGGGGAAGCTGGCGTCAGGGCTGTGGCCGGACGCACGCTGGGAGGCGCCTCAGCCGCTGAGTGCCACCGCCGTGCGCGCGCGCGGACGCGCCGGAGACCGCGCCACCGTCGCCGCCCTGACCTGGATCGCCAGCCCCAAGGGCAATGCCGGCTACCTCTATGCCGTGGCCGCGCTGGATGCGAGCTTCCGTCCGCTCGAAGAGGCCTTCGCCCGCATCCTCGCCAGCGTCCGCCTCACGGGCGCTCCCGCCGCGGGTGGGCAGCCCGCGGTGAACTGGGTGCGCTGGCAGGAGCCCCGCGAAAACGCCTTCAGCATCGAGGTTCCCAGCGGCTGGAACACGACCGGCGGCCTGTTTCGCTTCGCCTCCGTGGATACCCGTTCCGCTTTTCACGTCAACTCTCCCGACGGACAGATCCACATCAGCGGCGGCGACGCGGAGATCCCGCCCTTCACCATGCTTACCCCCACCCTGGCCACCTCCGGCTTCCGGGAAGGTTCCTGGTACTCGCCCGGTTACGGCCTCAACATGATGGTACGCCGTTACCTCCCCGGCCTGGCCTTCGCCCGCGAGTACGTCGCCAGTAAGGCCGCCCGCAGTTGCGCCGAACTGGCCTTCACCGACAGCCGCGAGCGCCCCGACGCCGTACAGGCCCTCAATGCCCTCTACGCGCAGTCCGCCGGCTACGTCGTCTCGACCCTCACCGCCGGCGAGGTCGCCTTCACCTGCCGCCAGGACAACCAACCCATGAGCGGCTACTACTTCGCCGGCACCAAGCTGAACCAATCCCCGGGCGTGGCCCAATGGTACGTCGATTACCTGTACGGCTTCTTGGCGGCGGCGCCGCGCGCGGCCGAGGCCCAATCCGTGCTCCAGCACGCCATCGGCTCCTTCCAGGTCAACCCCCAGTGGGCCGCCATGCAGCAGGGGATCGCCGCCGACACCTCCCGCATCGTGTCCCGCACCGGCGAAGCCATCTCCAACATCATCAGCGACACTTACTGGCGCCGCCAGGGCGTGATGGACGAGCTGAGCCGGCGCCGCTCGAACGCCACTCTGGGCGTTGAGGACGTCATCGACTCGGCCACCGGCCGCCAGATCAAAATCGAGAGCGGCTCCGACTACTACTGGATCGACCACCGCGGCACCATCGTGGGCACCCAGACCGACACCCGCCCCAACCTCGACTTTCGCCAGTTGATCCGGCTGCCGTAGGCCGGCATGGTAAGCTAAGACTGCATCATGGCCACCGCAATCCCCGCCCAGGTCGCACGGTCGCAGCTAGGTGCGCTGCTGAAGCAGGCCGCCGAAAGAAGGGCGCGCTTCGTCATCACCAGGAGCGGCAAACCGGCAGCGGTCCTGCTGTCGATTTCTGACTTCGACGACATGCTCGAAGAGCTGGATCCCCTGTTCCGGCGCAGCCTCACGGTTGCAGCCAGGGAGTATCGGTCGGGCAAAGCGTTGCGCAAATAGCTTCGCAGTGAAAGATCGTGGGACAGGCCTTCAGCCTGTCGGCCGCGATGTCGTGCTGTATCGCGTCCGGCACCGCAGCGAGGTCTACCGGGACTGAGCCCCCACCCTCCCGCCGCCACGCACTAAGATAGTGCTATGCCCAAAACCGCTCTGATCCAGGAAGCTCTCGCCGCCGGCGACGGCATCGTCCGCTTGGCCCCCTGCTGGGTGCCCCGTTCGTTCCTGATGCCGGGCGGCCGCCTGAAGCTCGACCCCCGCGACCTGTACGCTCTGGGCGCGCACCGCGGCGGCATCGACGAGCGCTGGTTCGCCTCGACCACCAACGCCGATAACGGCCCTGGCACGCCTGAGGACGAAGGCCTGAGCTACATCGCCCTCGACGGCCGGCGGGTGCTGCTCAAGGAAGTCATCGCCACGCTCGGCGACCTCTTCCTCGGCTCCGACGTCATGCACACCTACGGCGGCTTCAACCTGCTGTGCAAGTTCTTCGACAACCTCGGCCCCATCCCCCACCACATGCACCAAATGGAGGAGCACGCCCGGCGCGTGGGCCGCAACGGCAAGCCCGAGGCCTACTACTTCCCGGTCCAGTACAACATCAAGGAGAACAACTTCCCCTACACCTTCATGGGCCTCAACCCCGGCACCACCCCGGACGACGTGCGGCGGTGCCTGGAGCGCTGGAACGAGGGCGACAACGGCATCCTCAACCACTCCCGCGCCTACAAGCTCCAGCCCGGCACCGGCTGGCAGATCGATGCCGGCATCCTGCACGCCCCCGGCTCCCTGGTCACCTACGAGCCCCAGGTCAACTCCGACGTCTTCGGCATGTTCCAGTCCCTGGTCGAGGGCCGCGTCGTGCCCTGGGACCTGCTGGTCAAGGACGTGCCCCCGGAGCACCACCGCGACCTGGACTACATCATCGGCATGCTGGACTGGGAAGCCAACGTGGATCCCTACTTCGCCCGGAACCGGCTCTTCCACCCGCTGCCGGTGCGGCCGGAGGCGGAGATGGCCGAGCAGGGCTACTCGGAAAAGTGGGTCGCCTACTCGACGGCGCTGTACTCGGCCAAGGAGCTGACCGTGTTTCCCGGGCGCTCCGTGGTGGTCCGCGATGCCGCGGCCTACGGGGTGATCGTGGTCCAGGGCTTTGGCTCGATCGGGAAACTGAACGTCGAGACGCCCACCGTCATCCGCCACGGCCAGATGACCAAGGACGAAGTGTTCGTCACCTTCGGTGCGGCCCGCGAAGGCGTCCGCGTCGCCAACCGCAGCGACTCGGAAAACCTGGTCATGCTGAAGCACTTCGGACCGGGCAACCCCGACGCCGCGCCGCTCGTCAGGAAGTAGCAAAAGCAACGGGGCGCGCCCGTGGCACAGGCTTTCAGCCTGCGGGATGCGCCCCGTGTGCCGCGTCAATCAGGTTTGACCCTGAATTCGGAGCTTCCTGGTCCCCT
>CAZIRH010000227.1:0-7922 GCA_964541065.1 uncultured Solibacteraceae bacterium | reverse complement strand
ACGGCAGCGACCATCGCCCGCTCACCACCGGCAACTATCGCGACACTTCGCCGCGCTGGTCGCCCGACGGCAGCCAGTTCCTGTACCTTTCCGACCGCGACGGCGCGCCGCAGATCTACCGGCGCTGGATGGACACGGGGCAGTCGGCCAAGCTGACCAACATCACCTCGGCGCCGGCGGGCATTGCCTGGTCGCCGGACGGCCAGTGGATCTCGTTCACCGCGCACGTGCCGGACGAGGGGCCGCGCATCGTCACCCTGCCCAAGCCCCCGGAAGGCGCCAAGTGGGCGGAGCCCGCTCGGGTCATCGACAAGCTGGTCTACCGCTTCAACGCCGCCGGCTACCTCCGGCCCGGCTACACCCACCTGTTTGTCCTGCCTGCCGAGGGCGGGACCCCGCGACAGATCTCCACCGGCCGGTTCCACCACGGCGGCGCGGCCGTGCGCGCCAGTGAGGCCGTGTGGACGCCGGACGGCCGGTACCTGATCATGTCGGCCAACCGGCACGAGAACTGGGAGCTGGAGCCCACCGACACGGAGGTCTACGAGTTCCAGGTGGCCGACGGCGCGGTGCGCGCGCTCACTTCGCGCCGGGGACCCGACGGTTCCCCGGCGGTCTCTCCGGACGGGGGGCTGATCGCCCAGGTGGGCTTCGACGAGCGCTACCAGGGCTACCAGGTGACCCGGCTGGCGGTCATGAACCGGGACGGCAGCGGGGCGCGCACCGTGACCGCCTCGTTCGATCGGGACGTCTTCAGCCCGCGCTGGGCGCCCGACGCCGGCGGCCTCTACTTCCTCTCGAGCGACCAGGGCAACACCGGGCTGTACTTCGCCACCCTCGGTGGCGCCGTCCGCAAGCTGGCCGGCAATCTCGGCAGCACCACCTCCGCCTACGGCGGCCGCGGCGACTTCACCCTGGCCCGCAACGGCAACTTCGCCGTCACCTACACGCGCCCCGAGGTGCCCGGAGACCTCGCCGTCGGCACCGTGGCCAGTCCCGCCCTGCGGAGAATCACCGCGGTCAACGACGACCTGTTTGCCGGAAAGAAGCTGGCCCAGCTCGAGGAGATCTGGTACGAGTCGTCCAAGGACCGCCGCAAGATCCAGGGCTGGCTGCTCAAGCCGCCGGACTTCGATCCGACCAAGAAATACCCGCTCATCCTGGAGATCCACGGCGGGCCGTTCGCCGACTACGGCGACCGGTTCGACCTCGAGAAGCAGCTCATGGCGGCGCGCGGCTACGTGGTGCTCTACACCAACCCGCGGGGCAGCACCAGTTACGGCGAGGAGTTCGGCAACCTCATCCACCACGCCTATCCCGGCGACGATTTCTACGATCTGAACTCGGGCGTGGACGCCGCTCTCGCCAAGGGCTACATCGATCCGCAACGGTTGTACGCCACGGGCGGCAGCGGCGGCGGCGTGCTGACCTGCTGGATGATCGGCCGGACGACCCGTTTTCGGGCGGCGGTGACGGTTTACCCGGTCATCAACTGGTACAGCTTCGTGCTGACTTCGGACATCGGCAACTGGACGGTGAAACGCTGGTTCCCGGGCTTCCCCTGGGACTACGCCGAGCATTACGAGAAGCGCTCGCTGCTCTCGGTGGTGAAGAACGTCAAAACGCCCACCATGATCATGACCGGCGAGGCGGACTACCGCACGCCCATGTCGGATTCGGAGCAGTACTACCAGGCGCTGAAGCTGCTGGGCGTCGAGAGCGTGTTGGTGCGCGTGCCGGACGAGCCGCACGGCATCAGCGTGCGCCCCAGCCACCACATCTCCAAGATCCTGCACATTATCGAGTGGTTTGAGCGCCACGGCCAGCCGGCGCCGTAAGGCGCATTCCGTAGTCCCCTCACGGCCGGAACAGCCGGTTCATCAGCTCCGGCGATTCCTGGGGCCCGGGGTTGATCGACACCACCGGCTCCAGCATCAGAGTCTCCGCCAACGGCGCGGCGTCGGCGAGCTGCTGCCTCCAGGCCAGGTCGAACTGGAATTCCATCTCCCCGTGACTGTCAGCGACGAAGTTGGTGTGCCAGAAGTTGTCGAAGATCATGGCCATCACGCGATGCGTGTCGGATGGCTCCGTGGTCCGGCGCGCCAGCGTGTGCGGCCCGCCCACCGTTACCAGCGGCGCGTCGCGGCTCACCCAGAGCCAATGCCCCTCCGGCGTCTCATAGTGCGCCCAGCCGTCGATGGCGAAGTAGTCCCGGCAGGAGCCTTCGAGCTGGTCACGAAACGGAACGAACCCCACGCCGCCGTTCGAGAACCGAGGCATGGCCCCTTGGAGCGGAAACGCGAAGTTGATGTAGAACACCTCCGGCGCCGGCGACGAGACGCGGTCAAAGCGCACGGTGAGCCGGGCACGCGGCTCGCGCTTCCATACTTCCAGCAGCCGCACGGCCCGCTGGAGACGCGGGTGATCGAAGGCCTGCGCAAAGAGCAGCGTGTGCGGTGTCTCCTCCGCGTCCGTCTTCCGGTACGACGCCCGGACTTCCTTGAGCGCTTGCCGGCGCATAGTCTCGCGCTTGGTGGTGTCCGCAGTCCGGTGGATGTTGGCAATGGTGCGGCGGTCGGCCGGCGGCACCGCCTCGATCGAAACGAAATCCCCCGTGCCCGCGCTGAACAGCGGCCGGCGCATGCCGGGCCAGGCCACAGACACGGGCCACCCGCTCGCGTCGGTCTCGATCGCAGGGCGTTCCTTCGCGCTAGCCTCCCGGAACTCGCGCGGGCTGAGCTGCAGGCGCAACATGGCGCGGGGCGGCGCATCCTGGACCCAGAGCTTCACGCGCCCGCTCCTCGGGTCTTTCCGTAGCGCGGCGCTTCGGCCGCCGCCAGGCTCCTCCGCCGAGCGGTAGTCCTCGCGCAGCGCGTCCAGCGGGAACGACGCCCAGCCGCTGAAGGCCTCCCGGCCCGTGTTGACGATGTACAAGCCCTCTGGCTCCTGCGCCAGGCGCGTGCGCACGCGCTGTCCCAGCAGCCACTCCGCATGCGCCATGGGCCGGTAGGCCAGCAGGCTCTTCTCTGTGTACTGCCCGATGGTCTCCAGGCTGTCGGGGCGCGAGATGCTGACGTTGGCGCCCCAGGTGTGCTCGTCGAACAGGCACAGGTCCTTGAGGATCTGCTCGACCCGGCGCTGGGCCGACTCGTTCAACTCGCCCCACACGGGGGAAGTTGCGGCGCTCAGGTAGCGCTTGGCGAAGCGGCTGGCGGCCACCTCCCGCGGCCCGGAGGCATCGCCGTTCGCCCACCAGTCCGTCCATTCGCCTTCCCGTTCTGGAATCCGCTGCCCCACCTCGCGCTCCAGCTCGCGCACCGCCTGGGTGGCGGTGGTTAGGCGAAGAGCGGGCTCCAACCCCAGGCGGTTCCAGGCCTCCACGAAATCCGCCAGCGGCGGGAACGGCGGATCGTTGTCGTACCTCCACTGGTTGGTGTAGCTGAGGATCAACCGCTCGAACTCGTAACCCTCGGACTCCAGCCGGCGCAGCCGCTCGAGGAAGTGCCGATGCGCCGCGCGCAGGGACTCCGGGTCCGTGCGAAGGAAGTCACCGGCGCGCGGAGGGCGGTGGGCGGTCTCGGCGCCTTTGGGCTGGCCGCGTATCCAGGACTTGGGCTCGAAGAAGCCATGCGCCGTGCCGTAGTGATCGCCCAGCCACACGAACATTCGCCGGCCGTCGGGCATCTTCCACCAGAAGGCGGAGGGACGGCGGAAGGGAGGCCCGCCCGAGTCCGCGTTGATCCCCATCAGCAGGTGACGGATGCCGCGATCCAGCAGCCCCACGGCGCCCGCTCTGGGGAAGCCGTTCACGTCGTTCTGCATGGCGGCCTCCGGACCAAGATCCCGCCACAGCGTCTCCGGCACCCATTCCAGCGCCTGCCTCCACTGGCGCGCATCCATGAAGGGCGCCTGGTTGAACGGCAGAGCCATGATGTCCATCTGACCGCGCCGGACCACGCGGACGAGCTCGCGCTGCCGCGTGGGCGTCGCCGCGCGCCACCAGTCGTCCACCGTCAGCAGGGCCTCGGCCGTCCAGCGGAAACGCGGGTCTCTCAGGCAGGCGTCCAGCGCGGCATCCAGGAAGCGCACCTGCATGTCGCGGCATACCGAGGGGAGATCGGTGTAGCCGACGTCGGTGTGGGAATGGTGAATGACATCGACGTGCCGGATCCGCTGGGTCTGCGCCGGGAGCGCCGCAGACCCGAGAAACGGCGCCGCGACCGCACCCCGGAGAACGCTCCTTCGCGTTGGCATGAGTCTGGGCCCTCCCTACTGCCCGTTGAACTCGCGCACCGCCTCGAGCATGGCCACGACGTTCTCGACCGGCGTCCGGGCCTGGATGTTGTGTACGGGATTGAACACGAAGCCGCCGCCGCGGGCGAACACCTCCGAGCGCCGCAGCACCTGCTCGCGCACCTCGGCCGGCGTGCCGAACGGCAGCACCTGCTGCGTGTCCACGCCGCCGCCCCAGAAGACCAGCCGCTCTCCGTAAGTGCGCTTAAGCTGCTCCGGCTCCATCCCCGCTGCCGAGCACTGCACCGGGTTGAAGATGTCGAAGCCCGCCTCGATGAACGACGGCAGGAACTTCTCGACCGCCCCGCAGGAATGCTTGAAGGTCTTCCAGTGGGTGTGCCGGTGGATCCAGTCGTTGAGTTGCCGGTAGTAGGGCAGCCACAGCTCGCGGAAGGTGGCCGCCGAGCAGAAGCTGGATTGCTGCGTGCCGAAATCCGTGCCGCAGAGGTAGACCACGTCCACCAGGTCGCCCACGCGGGCCGAGATTTTCTCGAAGTTCGCGAGCGCCACCTCGCACTGCCCGGCGAACACCTGGTGGATGTACTCGCGGCGGGTGCG
This sequence comes from uncultured Solibacteraceae bacterium, assembly GCA_964541065.1. Taxonomy (GTDB): domain Bacteria; phylum Acidobacteriota; class Terriglobia; order Bryobacterales; family Bryobacteraceae; genus VFZS01. The sequence goes on along the minus strand of CAZIRH010000227.1, from coordinate 3,071 downwards.
CGTCGAGATGTACCACTCCGTGATGTCGCGAATGCCCTGGGGATGTTTCAGCCCGACGCCCGGGATCGTCGAGATATCTCCCAAGGACGTGCCGCCGAAGCTGGCCACTACCGCGCGGCCCGTCGTCGCGGCCTGCCGCGCGGCGGCTTCCAGATGGGCCAGCTCCTCCTCGGGGAGGGCGGTGTACTCTTCGAGGTTGTCCCGCGGATCCAGCCGCTCCTCGTCGATGGGCTGCTGCCGGATGATGGGGTCAAAGAAGTAGCCGTCGCCGGGCATGCGTGCGCCGGGCGGAGTTTCCAGGTCACCCTGAGGATGCATGAGGATGTCGCCATTCGCATCCACGGTGACGTTGAAGCGCCCGGGCACCAGCACTTCGAGGCCGTCCGGCATGCGCCACGGTTTCCAGCCATCCGCGGGAAAGCCGAAGCGCGTCATGCGGCGGAAGACGCCAGCGGTGTCCACACCCAGGGCGCGCTTGAGCTCCTCGTCCACCTCGCCCAGCATCTGGCCGGGATCCATGGCCTTCACCGGCCGCCTCTCCAGGCCGTAATACTCGCGCAACGCCGCCACCACGCTGACGTGGATGCCCGTGACCGAGGTGCTGCCCAGGTCCACCGGCACCCGGTCCGGCGCGCGGTGCGCCAGCGCCACCCGCGCCCGCTCGCGCGAGGTCATGTCGCCATGGTACTTCAAAGCCGACCGTGGGACAGGCGGTTCCGCCTGTCGCCCGAGTTCTTCACGCCGGCACCAGCGCGGGGAGTGGGGCGTTACACCACCTCTTCCTTCACCGGATCCCAGCGGACTTTGCGCTCGCGGCGGTAGGACTCCACCGACATCACCACCGTGGCGGCTTCTTCGAAGGCGCGGTCCACGTCGCAGCGCGGGCGCTGGCCCGTGCGGATGCAGTCGAGGAAGTCCTGCATGTGGTTGGTGACCTCCAGCTCGCCCTTCTTGAAGGAGTAGTCGGGCGGCAGGGGAAACTCCATCGGCGGCACCCCGCACTGCTCGGCCAGCTTGCGCGTCTTGGCGAGCTTCTCCTTGAACTCGGGCTTCCACTCGGCGCCGTAAGTGCGGCAAAAGGCCGGCGACACCTCCAGCGTCTTCTCCCGCCCCAGCACCTGGATCAACTCGCCCACGTGCCGGCTGTGGAAGGAGCAGTTGAAGGTGACCGCCAGCTCCTTGCTCGGGTGATCCATCAGCACGTGCCACATGTCGGGCACGTCCCGGCCGTCCTTCCAGAAATACAGCCCGCCCTGGGTCTGCACGTTCTCCGGGATGCCCATGCCCACCACCATGTTTACCCCGTCCCACACGTGGCTCATCAGGTCGCCGGCTATGCCGGTCGAGTACTCCCACCAGCAGCGCCACATGAAGAACCGCTTGGCATCGAAGGGGCGCTTGGGCGCGTTGGCGATGAAGCGCTCCCAGTCGATGGTGTCCGGCCCGGCGTCCTTGGGCATCTCCTGGATGTCGTAGTTGGTGAAGAACTGCCACTCAGGATGCGGGTTGGTCCGGTCGATATAAGTGCGCACCAGCGGCACTTTGCCCAGCTCGCCGGAGCGGAAGATTTCGCGGGCGCGGTAGAAGGTCGGCAGGCTATTGTAGTTGTGGCCCAACTGGAGCACCACGCCGTTGTCCTTGACCGCCTTGCGGATGGCTTTGGCCTCTTCCAGTGTGCGGCAGAAGCCCTTCTCGACGTAGACGTGCTTCTTGGCCTGCGCCGCGCCGACGGTCATACGCGCGTGCCAGAAATCCGGCGTGGCGATGATCACCGCATCTACGTCCGGGTCCGCGACCGCCTTCTCCCATTCCCGCACCACCTTGGCCTTGGGATTGGAGCAGAATTCCTTGGCGCGCTTGATGTTGCCTTCGTAGATGTCGCAGATGACGCGGATCTCGGTGTTGGGGATCACCTGCGTCTCCCGCATCAGGTAGAAGCCGCGGGTGCCTACCCCGAGGACCGCCACACCCAGCTTGTCATTGGGGCCGCGCTGCGCCAAAACGGCAGGTGCGCCCGCCAGCGCCGCCGCACCCCTCAGAAACTCTCGCCGTTCGATGCCGGTTCCGTCAGTCATACGTTCTCCCGTGCAGTCTTCGATCATACGGTACTACGAGCTGGAAGGGAACGGCAGGGCGGGGAACTACCAGAGGCGGGGGAGCCGCCTCGCGCCGTGCTTGACCAGCAGGCGCAGCGGCCGGGCGAGGTAGTAAAGCGGAAACAGCGCGGGCGGGATGCGCAGCGCGGCCCAGTCGGCTTCCGTGGGCTCGAACACCGCGCTCAGGCGGGAGCGGAGGCGGTCCTGGAAGCCGTCCAGCGAACGGAGCTCGAAGGCGCCGTCGCCGCAAGCGGGAACTCCCTCGAACAGTCGGGCGCGAGCCAGCGCGGCCAGCTCCGCCACGCGCGCGTCGGCGCGGATCCGGCGCTCCACCTCGGCGGGCAGCGCGGTCCCCAGAAGATCGCGCGCCAGCGCGAGGCCCGCCAGCAGCCGCCGCCACACTCGCCACTCCCCGGCGCGCGCCAGCGCCGCGTCCCAGTCGATCGAGCACCTCTCCAGAAGCATCGCCAGGTCGCAGACACTCGTGAGCGGCGTCCATCCATGCTTGGCGCCGTGCGCGGCCAGCAGCAGCAGCGTGTCCTCCGTGCCGAGGGTCAGCACTTGGTGACCGCCGACCGCCACCGGGCGCAAACGATCCGCTTCGAACCGCCAGCCGGCAAGCTGCTGCGCGGGCCGCCAGTGCAGGTCCACTGCCACCGCGCCGTCCGCGCGCACCAGTATCATCTGGCCGATCCACCGCAGGAAGGTGCGCTCGAGCGGGCCTTCGACCGCCGTCTGTGGCCGGTAGCCTTGCCAGCGCAGCACCTCCCGCGCCTGGGCGACATCCTCGACCCGCACCAGGATGTCGAGATCGAAGAACTCGCGCAGTCCCGGATGGCCGTACACCCACCAGGCGAGCACCGGCCCTTTGAAAGGCACCGCCGTCAGACCGGCGGCCGTGAAGCCGTCCACCAGCTTCAGCAGCTCCGCGGTGAGGAGCAGGTTGCGCGCGGCGTTGCGGCGAAAGGCTTCCGC
>CAZIRH010000226.1:0-7949 GCA_964541065.1 uncultured Solibacteraceae bacterium | reverse complement strand
ACGGGAGTAGGCCATCGAAACGATGTACTTGCCCGGATGGGTCTTCTCCACCTCGGCGGCCACCTGGTTGACGAAAGTGAAGATGCGGTCGGTGATGACGGTGTGCCGGGCCGGCGCCTTCTTCATTTCCTCAGCCTCGATGCCGGGCCGCTTGATCATCTCGCCGGAGTCGAGCGCGCGGCAGCGGTCGCACTCGCAGAAGCCGCCGCCGTCATTCATAGTGATGTGTACGCCGTCGTAGCCGGGGTGGGTGGCGAAGAAGTTCCGGACCCACTCGATGGTGGCGCGAACAACTCCCGGGTTGGTCGTGCAGACCTGGCCGCCGTGCTTGTAGTCGTACTCAGGGCCGGGCACCGCGCGCTGGCCATCGATCAGGGCGTAGTAGTCCGGATGGGCGCGGGCGTACTTTTCGGGCGGAAAGATCTCGCCTAGGGCGTGGCCACCGTAGATCTTCAGGCCGCCCCAGCGGTTGCGCTTCTCCCACAGAGCGACCTGCGCCTGGTGCTCGGCGCTGACGCCCAGCAGGCGTTCCCTGGCGCGCATCTCGGTGGGACCGGTGGGGGCGCCCCACAGTGCTCCGCCGGGCCCGCGGTTGCGCCACTTGAAGTCGGGCTGACTGGTCTCGTCGAGGGAAGCGATGACGATGGAAGGCGCACGCGGCACCACCTCGCCCAACTCGCCCGGCCACAGCCAGCGCACGCCGAGGTGCTTTTCCAGGAAGGCGTAGACGGCGAACTGGACACCGGCAGCGTCTTGGCCGGCGAGGACCAGGTTGCCTCCAGCGGTCCGGATGCGGAACCCCTCGGGGCCCAGCGAGGCGGGCAGCGCCGCGCCGCCGACGAGCACGATAGGGCCGGGGACGTTACGGGCGTCCTCGCGGATGGAGAGCCTCGCGCCCGAGACCTTCTCGATGTAGCGCTGAAGCTCCTGGGCAGCGAAGCGGATCTGCTGGGAGGCGCGCCCATCCACGACGATGGTGGCCTTCGCGCGGCTGTTCTCGACGAGCACGACAGGGGCCTCGCGGGGAGCGGCTCCCAGCACCAGTGCGGCGAGCGCGGCGGTACTTGCGAGCTTCCGTCTCACGGCTGGCTCCAGTTCAACAGGCGCAGAGCGTTGTCGCGATAGAGGGCTTTGAGCAGAGGCGCCGGAAGCTCGAGCCCGTAGTAGCGCCACCAGATCCTTCCGGGCATGTACTCGTCGGCGCTCTCCAGCAGGCGCCACCAGCCTTCGTACATTGGCCTGTCGCGGCCCATGTCGGTGCCGAACAGAATGCGGTCCCGGTAGCGGGCGAGGAAGCGGGCGGCAGTTCTGGGTTGGCGGCCCAGTTCGTAGTCGCGCGCCGAGATGTCCAGATAGAGGTTGGGGAAACGATCGAGGGCTTTGGCCAGCGCAGCGGTATCGTTGCCCTGGTTGCTGAGGTGGCAGAAGATGAAAATGGTCTTGGGGTGCCGCGCCAGCAGGCGGTCGCGCATGGCGAGCAGTTCCTCGTAGGAAGACACGTCCTTGCCGTAGAGGTTGAAGTGCTGGAAGTCGGGGGTACGCTCCTGGTTGGAGCCGAGGGGCTTCCAGCAGGAAGGGTGATCGGCGATGTGCAGGTTGACGGGCAACTTCAGCTCGGCGCACTTGCGCCAGAAGGCATCCAGGCGGGGACCGTCGATGCGCAAACGCTGGTCGCGCGGCAAGGCGCGTTCTTCGCTGGCTTGCAGCCCCCAACCTTTGTCCGTGAGCTCGCCCACGCCGCGCGCGCCTTTCTGGTAGCAGCGCACCAGCTCGCGGACGGCCCGCTCGGAGTAATCCGGGGCGTCCAGGTTGCTGCTGTCCAGCGAGCACCAGAGCTGGAAGCGGTCCGGATACTTCTTGAGGAAGAGGTCCACCTGGCGGTCGAAGGCGGCGCCGATGGCTCCGGTGAAGACCACGGATTTCTCCACGCCCACTTCATCCATGGTGCGCACCCAGGCGGCGACATCCTCCGGGGTCTTGATGTTGCTCATCGAAGTATGAGTGTGCACGTCGATCACCGGGAAGCGGGCCTTGGGGAGGTGCGTCTCGGGCACTACCAGCGACGAGGCCGGCGCGTAATCCTTGAGCAGAATCGAATCCATGGGGCCGGCCTGCACGCGGACCCCGTACTTGACCGCGGGCTGCGCTTCGGCCTTGGGGCCCTGGGCGGCGCAGAGGACGAGAGCCGCCAGGCAGGCCAGCAGGATGACGGTGCAGCGACCACTTTGACGCATGACGCTCCTCTCCGGCGTGGCGCCCTCACCGTGGGACGATGAGCGCCTTCGCCTTCTCCAGCCACATCTCGTGAATCAGTTGCGCCTTGCGGTGCTCCCACTCGCCGGGCGCAAAAACGCTCAGGTCCGTGCGGGACAGTCCGGGGACGCCCGTGCCGAGCGCGCGCGTGCCGCCCTCGCGGTGCTCGGTGGCGTACAGTGGGTCCAACTCCACGGCGTTTTCCCGCGCCCACCGACCGATGTGGGTCTCCGGCATCGCCCGGATGCTCTCCTCGGCCCAGTTGGGGAGATCGAGCTGGCGTTCGAGCCACAGCGCCACAGGCCTGGTGACGAAAAACGGGCGGTGGCCGACACCCGGGACAAAACCCGTCTCGAAGATACCGTCGGTGGTCCCGCGCAGCGCGGCGACGCGCCGCTGAAGGTCCTGGAAGAACGCCTCACCGTGCCCGTGTTTAAGGATCCCCACGGTGTTGTCTTCGAGACCGTTGAAGACAAGGGTGGGCCCGCGCGCGGCGTGCAGGGCGTAAAGGGCGGCGGGGCGGTCGCCGAGAAACTGGAGTGACTGGTAGGGGATGCCCTGGCACATGGGTTTCGCGTTGTCCCAGTAGCCTCCCGGCCCGTCCAAGTTGCCGCCTCCGACCAGCACGCAAGCCTTCAGGCGAGTCTCGACCGCACAGGCCAGGCTGAGCACGAAGGAGCCCATCGAGTAGCCGGCGGCGGCGACACGCCGCGCATCCACTTCCGGCCGCTGGGTGAGGTAGGAGACGGCCTGCATGACGTCGGTGATCATCAACCCGGCCAGGCGCTGCGCCAGCTCGCGGGGAGGTTCCACCTTGTCGTGGGCGCGGGTGCCGGACTTGCGGTCGATGTTGCGTTCGCCTTCTCCAGCGGGATCGTAGGTGAGGACGACGGCGCCGGCGCGGGCGTACAGGATGCCCGAGTAGAAGGCATACCAACTGTACTTGTCACCGCCGTGGCCGTTGACGATGATGAGGGCGGGCGCTCGTCCGGCCGCGGACTGGGGCCGGTAGAGGATCGCCGGCACGCGCAGGCCGAATTGAGTACCGTAGGAGACGCGCTCGGCGACCACCCCGGGCGCAGGCTCGAAGCGGCCGTGCGTTTGCGCCGCCAGCGCCGGCAGGGGCTCCGGCACGAACAGCGCGGTGCGGATCCCCCGGCGCCAGGCCTGTTCGTCCATGGTTGCTGATTCTTCTGCCGAGACCTCCAACGCGAAGGGTATCTCCTGACGGTCGGCGTTCCTCAGCGCCAGCGGGACGCTGAGAGCGCCGACCGCGTGCTCGAGTCCCTTTTCCGGCCCATTGCTGTACGGGTTGTATGGGTAGACCGGCCAGGTGAGCCGCGCGGCGGGGTCCGCCCGGAGGGTCCATCCGTTGTGGCGAATCCAACCTCCCAGGCGCTCGAGAGCCAGCGGCTGCGGCCCCAGCAGCACGCGGTCACCGGCGCCGGTCTCCAGCGGCAGGCCCGCCTTCAAACACAACTGAAGGGTGAGGTGCGCCTCCTCGGGCACGCTCTTCCGGTGGGCCATGAACCTGAAGGTCAGACGCCGGCCGGCGGGGGGATCCACTTCCAGCCGAGCGACGAACGTGTTGTAAGCCAGCGACAGGCGGTCCTGTGCGGTGGTCATCTCCAACCGGCTGTCCAGCGGCATGTGAAACAGGCCCGCGGGAATCTTCTCGCGGAAGGTGGCCAGCTCGGGCTGGCGCTTCGAGTTGGCGCCGCTGATGATCAGACCGGTTCCCTGGTGGAACACCTCCAGGTGGGCTTGCCGGTCCAGGTAGAACCGGCTGGTGACAGCCTGCGTGCTGATCAGCCCTGAAAGGGAGACTACCCAAGGGCCGGTCTTGTGGATGGCGGCCGGCACGCTCATCTGATGGACGTAGCTGGGCTGGTCCGGCGGGATGGGCGCGGTGGGGCCTTCATGGTAGTAAAGCGCATCCTGGGCCAGGCGCCCCAGGTGCTCCATCGAGAGCCGGCCTTCGCGCAGAGAGCTGGTCAGAAACTCGGCGTAGCGCCTGCCGTCGGCGAAGTGCGAGAAGCCAAAGTGCGCCCAAGGACTCACGTAGGCGTGGCGGCGACGGTCGTCGATGCCCATGACGGGCTGGCCATCCGGCCAGGTGAAGTGCTTGTGAAACGCAGTGGAACGCCGCAGGGCTTCCAGCGCCGCCGGGTCGCGGCTGTGCTCGAAGTAGAGTGCCACTCCGGCGGCGGTCAGGTAGTCGTAGGCCGTGGTGGGGCCGGCGTGCGAGTGCTCTCCCCAGTAGCCGTCGGGGGACTGCTCGACCGCGGCATAGCGGTGCATGACGGCGGCTCCCAGCCGCTCCCACTCGGGGTTGCCGAAGACGCGGCCGGCCAAGTGGACGGTCGAGGCGCGCAGCGCGGTGTGATTAGTGGCGACGCCGAACGGCGACGTGTAGGCCGGCCGGTCGCGGCGCTCCTCGACTTCGCGGGCCATCGCGGCGATGAGCTGCTCCAGCGCCCGCCGCCAGCGGCTCCGACGTTCTTGGCCCAGCTTCGCCTGGAGCAGCCGCCAGGCCTCCAGCCACATGTAGGTATCGCGGTGATGGTCTGCACGCTTGACGTAGATGCCGGCTTCGTGTTCGGCGGCCAGCAGCTCGCCCAACTTGAGCGCCAGTTCCAGCAGCTTTGGCTGGCCGTAGCGCGGATTGGCCGGGTGCTGCTGGGCGTAGAGCACCGCCGCCACGAGCAAAGCGCCGGGATAGTAGCGGCTCTGCGGGCGGGCTTCCGGAGCGGAGGGCAAGCGGGCCGGATCCAGCGTAGCGACCGCCGCCTCCATCAAGCGGTAGTAGCGGGCCGGCAATTCGGCGCCAGCCAACGGCAGCGTCCAGAAAGACAGAACGCTCAGTGCCGCGCAGGGCAGCGCTTTGGCCCCCCTACTTGCTGTTCGCATTCTTCCCCAGGGGCTCCACCTCGGACAGCCCGCGCACGTCCAGGGAGAGCACTTCGGCCACCGTCTTGTGGTCCCAGGTATTGTGCTGGGCCTTGATCGCGGTCCCTGTCTCGTTGATCAGGTCCGCAGGCGCGTTTTTCCTCAGTACGTTCGATCCCAGGCTGGGTTCGGAATTCCCGCCAATGACCACCCGCCCGCCTCCCAAATCCACTTGGGCCGAACCCTGGACCAGCACGCCGCCCCGTGCTGCACCTTGAATGTCGTTAGCCTCGAGTCTCGTCCGTGCGTTCTCGTACACGTAAACACCGTAGCCGCTGCCCGACCGCGGGCGAAAACGATTCTTGCGGATGAGGGCCTGCACGCTTCCGTACACCCGGATTCCGTGAGCCGCCTCCTCCACCACGTTGTCCTCGAAATGCACCACCATCCCCTCGGCGCCGCCGCTGAACCTGGGCCCCGTGGACCGCCCGCGGAACCGGCAGTTGCGCACCGCGTACCGGCCGGATTTCCCGCCCGCCCGAACGGGCTGCATGCAGTTGACGAACTCACAGTTCTCCACGGTCACCGAACCGCCGTTATTGATCATCACCGCCTTGTCTTCAGCATCCTGGAAATAGCAGTTTCGGAGGATGGTGCGGAAGGCCTCGAAGCCTCGCCCGTTGTTGGTGACCGCATCTTCGCACACCTTGGGAAACCGGATGTTCTCGATGACGTTGTCGTACCCGCTCTGCATGTGGAGGCCGTCCGGAAACCGGTCCAGGGTGAAGTTTCGGATGACGTTCCTGTCGCCGTGGATCTCGATGAAATGGTCTTGCCCCTCTTTCTGGCTGCAATCGTCCGGCCCGGTATAGCGGAAGGTGAGGTTGCGGTTCTCGCCATCCAGCACCATATCGCTGCCGTGGAAGTAGATGCGGTCCTGGATCTCGATGACGGCCTTGGAGACGTTGAAGGTGATCCGCCCGCCCCCGGCGGCGGCGACCTTGAGAAGCGCGGCGCGAAGCGCCGCTTCGGTGCCGTCGATGCGCAGGTCAAGCGCGAAGGCCGAAAGCGTCAACAGAAAGAGCGCGCACAGCCGACTCATGAATCAGCCCTCCCGCATCATTTCCTCCCACGTCACCTCGCGCCGGGTGTCGATGGCCAGGCGGCCCAGTAGCGCGGTGAAGGTGCTTTCGCAGCCGCTCGGGGCGGTGTTCTCGGGGCGGCCGGCGGTGATCTTCCCCAGGAAGTCCTCGACCGCGTCGATGGTGATCTCGCGCTTCGAATCGACCTGCAGGGTTTCCCCATCGGCGGGCTGCCATTTGTAGTAGGTGCGATGCGTTTCCAGCACGCCGGCCCCGCAGAAGAACTGCTCGCGGACGTCCCGGTACCGTGGCGGCGTCAGGTGAGTGGCCACCAAGGCTCCGCGCAGCCCGCCAGGGTACTCGAAGGCAACGGCCATGTGATCCAGGTTGTCGCCGAACGTGCGCTTGATGCGCCCGCCCGAGCCGATGGCCTTCAGCGGGTGCGCCCGGGCGAACCAGTTCAACACGTCCAGCCCGTGGCAGTCCTGCTCGACGATGACGTCCCCGGAGGTCTCTCTCCACACCGTCCAGTGCCGCAGGCGCTGCTCCGCGCCCGGGGGAGGGGAGGTGCCCGGCTTCATCGGCACACCGCTGCGGATGAAGTGGCACTCCATGAGGAGCAGTTGACCGAGCTGCCCGGAGCTCAGGAGCTTCTGCGCGGTCTGGTACTCCGGGCTGAAGCGATTCTGGAGCCCGAAGACGATGTGCCGCGTGGGGTCCGCCCGCTGGGCTGCGCGCAGCAGGCGCTTGACGCCGGCCACGTCCGCGGCGGCCGGCTTCTCGCAGTAGATGTGCTTGCGGGCTTCGACCGCGGCTTCGAAGTGCTCCGGGTGGAGGAAAACCGGGGTGGCGATGAGGACCGCATCGAGATCCGGCTGGGCCAGCAACTGCCGGTAGTCCTTGAAGACACGGGCGGCGCTGGCCCCCGGGATTTGGGTCTTGGCGCGGTCGATCTGATCGCTGACGATGTCGCAGAGTGCCGTGATGCGGGCGCGCGGGTCTTTGGCGAACAGGGTTCCCACGAAGCGCCCGCGTCCGCCGGTCCCGATGATGCCGAGGGCGACGGCAGAGTTGGCCTGCGAGCCGAGGGCCGCCGCGGGACTGACCACCGCGGCGGTCCTCAACAGGTCGCGTCTCAGGAGGCTTCGCATGCGTCGTCTCAAAACGTCAGCAGGGCGCTCATCTGGATGCTGCGCCCGCCGCCGCCGGAGCTAATTACCCCGAATGTGGCCTGGGTGGACATGTTGACGCCCGGGTTGCCCCAGGTGACGGAGTTGGTGAAGTTGCTGGCCTCCATCCGGATCTGGAGCTTGTAGCGCTCCCACAGCCGCACGTCTTTGGCCAGCGCGAGGTTGCGGCCCCAGGCTGCCGGTCCGCGGAAGTTGGACCGGTACGGCGGCTCCGGCGAGATGGTGTACTGGTTGGGCAGCGCCTGGAACGCGTCGATATCGAAGTACGGGTTCAGCACCTTCCCGGTCTTCGGATCGACCTGGTCGCCCAGCCGGTTGGAAACCGGGCCGCTCTCGGACGGGTCCCGCAGCATGATGGGCCGGCCGTTGGGCCCCGAAACCGACAGCGGCGCTCCCGACCGGTAGTTGATGTAGCCCGAGAGCGTCCACCCCTCGACCAGGCGGGCCAGCGGCCGCACCAGCGATCCTCCCATCGGTTTGCCGGGGCCGAACGGCAACTGGTAGACGAACGCGAGGCGCAGCTTGTGGGGGCGGT
>CAZIRH010000225.1:0-8029 GCA_964541065.1 uncultured Solibacteraceae bacterium | reverse complement strand
CGGTGAGATAGCCGTAGGCGCGCGTCCCGGGGCGGGCGGTCAGCCGCTGGGCCACCTCCTCCTGGACCAGAACGACGGCCCGCCGCAGGCTGGGGCCCATGGCGAGGATGCGGCCCAGGATCGGCGAGGTGATGTAGTAGGGAAGGTTGCCGGCCACCACCGCCGGACCCCATTGGCCGAGGGGGGTCGCGAGCACGTCGGCCTCGAGCACCTGAAGGCGCTCCTGGCCGGAGAACCTGCTTCTGAGCGCGGCGGCCAGCGCGGGGTCGATCTCGATGGCCACCACGCGGGAGGCGCGCGCGAGCAGAAACTCGGTCAAGGCGCCCCGGCCGGGCCCGATTTCGACTGCCAGGGGTTCAGGCTCGGGGCAGGCGGCCTCGGCCAGCCGCGCCAGCAGCGGACGGCCGGTCAGGAAATGTTGCCCCAGTCGTTGTCCGGCCAAGCGCGTGCGGCCTAACTCTTGACGTTAAAATGGCTGCGCTTAAAGGACACGAAGAGCCGGCTGGCGGCAGGCTGGCCGAAGGAGGTCTTCGGCTGGAACTCGGTGAACAGCAGGTTGTTCTCGATGCTGCGCCTCAGTTGTGGGTCCACACTCAGGCGCTGGCCCTCCGCCACCGAGTAGTCCGTCATGCGCCCCTGCTCATCGATCAGCACTTCGAGCACGAAATCGTCGTCATTGAAGCCAAATGGGGGCTGGCTCTTCACCGTGGCCTCAGTGAACAGGCTGATGGGGACATCCCTGACAATCTGGTGGCGGCTGAAGGAGATATTGGGCACCAGGACGCTGAACAGGAGCAGGGCGGAGAGCAAGCCTCCCGCCAGAGGCAGGGCCACCGGCCGCATCAGGTTGTCCATCCAAAGCCTGGCACGCTCTCCCCAGAGGGCCAGCCACGCCGCCGGGCTACGCCGGTTGAGCTGCCGCAGCCGCTCCCGGGAGGCCATCACCGCCAGATCCACGGACAAGCGTTCCGGCGGGGAGAGCACCGGCAGTTCCTTCAGTGCCAGGCGCACTTCCAGGAGCTGCTCGTACACCAGCGCACACTGCGCACAACGGCTCAGGTGCGCCAGCACCCCCCGCTTGCGGCTCTCCGGCAAGCGGCCATCCAAGTGAGAGGAGAGCGAATTCTTCACGCTTCGGCACGTCATGACTTCACTCCGCCGTTTGTGGCGTCCAGCTCGTGGCGGGCGCCGGCTCGAGCCGGCCCGCCAGTTCTTTCCGCAAAGCCTCGCGTCCCCGCAGGATCCTGGACTTCACGGTGCCCAAAGGCACCCGCAGGATCTCCGCGATCTCCTCGTAGCTGAGCTCGTCGATGTCGCGCAGCACCACCGCCGCCCGAAAACTGCCGTTCAACCGGTCCAGGGCGCCTTGGATCAAGGCATGGCGCTCACTGGCCGCGGCGCAGTCGAAGGGGGAACGGCCGGGATCGCGCAGCCGGTGTGAATAGCTGGGACCGTCCTCGGGCTCGCCCTCCAGGCACACCTCGTGCTTGCGGTGCCGGCTGTGCCAGCGCCGGTGGTTGTAAACCTCGTTGACGCCGATGCGGTAAATCCAGGTCTTCAGACTGCTGTCGCCACGGAAGGCGGCAACTTTGCGAAAAACCTTCAAGAAGACCTCCTGAACCACGTCGCACGCATCGCCACTCTCGCCCAACAACCGGCACACCAAGTTGTACACCGGCTGCTGATAGGCTGCAATCAGTGTCTCGTAAGCTTCGGCACTGCCCTCTTTGAGCCCTTCCACAAGCCGGAGGTCTTGCTCGTTGCCCGGGCTGAGCTCCGCCCCGGCGGTCTCCTCGAGGCCGGCACGCTCGCCCAGGTGAAGGACTGTGTCTGCCACGGCAGCGCTCCGTTGGCAACTCCGCCTTCAGAATATCAGGAAACCCGGCTTGCTACAAACTGTAAGACGCCGCCCGGCGGGTGAAAGTTCCCGCGCCGGGCGATCCGGTACACTGGTAGGTTCGAGGTTGCTGTTGCGCTGTCTCCCCGCGCTTCTGCTGGCGGCCTCTGTCGCCGCCGCCCAAGACCTGCCCGCGCAGTTGAAGCGCTTTATCGACGTCTACAGCCTGGTTGAGCGCGAGGCCGCCGATCCGGTCAGCCCCGAGAAGGCCATGTACGGCGGCGCCATTCCGGGCATGCTCCGCCCGCTGGACCCCCACTCGGTGTTCTTCGATCCCCAGCAGCTTGAGCAGCTCAGGGAGCTGGAGAAGTCCACCCGCAAGGGCTTCGGGACGGTGGTATCGGTGCTGCCGGGAAGGGTCATTGTCCTGCAAACTCTCCCCGGCACGCCTTCGGCCCGGGCCGGCATGGCGCCCGGCGACGAGATCCTGGCGGTCAACGGGATTGAGCTGGCGCGGCTGGAGATGGAAGGCTTGGTGGAACTGCTCAGCCAGTCGCGGCAGCGGGAAGTGCGGCTGGACGTGCGCCGCCCCGGCCAAGCCCGTCTCCTTCAGTTCGTGCTGACCCCCGAGGAACTGCAAGCCCCCAGCGTCGAGCGGACGTTCCTGCTGCGGCCGGGCGTGGGATACCTGCGCGTGTCGAGCTTCGACGCCCAGACCGGGGCACAGGTGCGGGAAGCCGTCGAGAAGCTGGGAGGCAGCCAGCTCAAGGGCCTGCTGCTGGACCTGCGGGGCAACCCTGGGGGCCTGCTTCCGGCGGCCCTGGAGACCGCCGTCCTGTTCCTTCGGCCCGGGCAGAGCCTGCTGTCGGTGCGGGGCCGGGCGGTCGAGGCGCGGGAAGAGAAAGTCCCCGAGAAGAGGCAGCCGTATCTGTTCCCCCTGGCCGTGCTGATCGACGGCCGGAGCGCCAGCGCTTCGGAGATAGTGACCGGGGCCCTCCAGGACCATGGCCGGGCGGTGGTGGTGGGCGAGACGAGCTTCGGCAAGGGCCTGGTGGAAACGGTCTACCCACTGTCCGAGGGCACGGGCCTGGCCCTGACCACGGCCTACTACTACACGCCCAGCGGGCGCTCGATTCAGAGGCCCCTGGCCGCCTCCCCGCTCCAGACCGGCAACCAGAGCGGGGGAATCCAGCCCGACCTGACCGTCTACCCGGAGCCCGCCAACCACTTCCGTGCCGTGGTCGAGGCGGGCGGGTGGCTCCCGAGTTTCGCCACCGAATACACGCGCCAGCACAAGGTCACCGAGGAGTTCGAGGTCACCCCGGAACTCCTGGACCGGTTCCAGATCTACCTCTCGGACAGGCGCATCCGTCCGGGCGTCGAGGAGTGGAGCCGGGAGCGGGGGTGGATCCGCAACCGGCTCAAGACGGAGATCTTCAACCAGGCCCTGGGTGTAGCCAAAGGGGATGAAGTGGAGGCCCAGCGCGACCCGGTCATCCTGGCCGCCCTGGCCAAACTGGGGGCGCCCTGAATCGGTTGAGAGCCGGCTTGCCCTCCCCCAGCTCTACGTGGGCCCCAAGGTGGCACAGGCATTCTTGCCTGTGTGTCGCGTGCCCCCCAACAGGCCGGGAGGCCTATTCCACCTGTTCGGCGCTCAGACTGGGGGAGGGCAAGGGAATCCGGGTGTTGCGCGGAGCGAAAAATCTGCTAGAATCTTCCCAGTGCTTCCGGCCAAGTCTGAATGCCAAAAGGGGTTGACAGGTTGCTGAGCGCGTCACTGCATGTTTCCGCCTAGACACTTTCCACCACGCAAGCCGAGGATCCGGGAGAACGTCAACGAGGCGATCCGTGCCCGCGAAGTGCGGGCGGTCTTCCCGGACGGTACCGTCGAAATCATGCCCACCCCAGCCGCCGTTCGCAAGGCGCAAGAGATGGGCTTGGACCTGATCGTAGTGGCCCTCGCCGCGGAACCGCCCGTGGCCAAGGCCATGGACTACGGTCAGTGGCAGTACGAGCTGAAGAAGAAGCAGCAAGAAGCCAAGAAGAAGCAGCACGTCATCCAGGTCAAGGAACTGAAGTTCCGTCCTAACACCAAAGAGCACGACTACCAGTTCAAGAAAAACCATGCCGTGCGCTTCCTCCAGGAGGGCAACCGGGTCAAGAGCGTGGTGCAGTTCCGGGGACGGGAGATCGCCCATGTGGACCTGGGGAGGAAGCTGCTGCAGCGACTGGCGCAGGATCTGGCCGCCTACGGCCAGGTGGAAGGGGAGCCACGGCTGGAGGGCCGTTTCTTCCACTGGATCATCAGCCCGTTGAAGGCCAAGGCGGCAGCGCCTGCGCCCAAGGCGCAGGCTTGAGCGGCGGCCGTCAGTAGAACAGGTACTTCTCCCAGTGCTGGTCGCCGAAGGCGAGCTGGCGCATGAGGTGGCGGGAAGTGTGCAGGCTGAAGGGCCGTGGCTGGCGGATCAGCTTCATGCCCACTTCTTCCGGCGTCTGGTGGCCCTTCCGGTTGTTGCAGGCGTGGCAGCAGGCTACCAGGTTCTCCCAGGCGGTCTCGCCGGAGCGCGCGCGCGGGATGACGTGATCGAGGGTGAGGTCGCTGGAAGGCAGCGTGCGCCCGCAGTACTGGCAGGTGTAGCGGTCGCGCATGAGGATGTTCTTGCGCGACAAGGCGCGCGTCTGATGCGGGATGCGCCGGTAGCCCAGCAGGCGGATCACCGAGGGCAGGGTGTGGGCGGTGCGCGGGGAGCGCACCAGCAGCGCCGAGGACTCCTCGGTGGCTGCCACGCCTTTCATCACCAGCACCAGGGCCCGGCGGGCGGCGCAGATGTTGATGGGCTCGTAGCTGGCGTTGAGCACCAGCACGGGCTTCTGCAATCCGTTGCGGCCAGGCATCAGCGGACCTCCGGTGGCGGTGAAACAACCGGCGAGACGACCGGAGTGCGGCGGTCCACGCGTGCCAGGGTGAGCAGGGTCACGTGGCTCGCCCCGGCGCGCTTGAGCGCGGCGGCGCAGGCGGCCGCCGTGGCGCCGGTGGTCATGACGTCGTCCACCAGCAGAACGCGGCGCCCGCGGACCTGCTCGGGCCGGCGCACGCGGAACGCTCCCGCCATGTTGGCCCGGCGCTGGGCGTTTGTCAGTCCCGCCTGGCTCGGCGTCCCGCGGCGCCGCCGCACCGCCGGCGCCACCGGCAGGGCGTAACGCCGGGCCACGGCCGCGGCCAGCAGAGCGGCCTGGTTGAAGCCGCGTGCCAGGCGGCGCCGCCAATGCAAGGGCACGGGGACGATCAAGTCGAACCGCTGATCGTGCGGGATGGCGACTGCCAGATACTCGCCCAGTGGTCGGGCCAGGGTGCGGATGCGGCCGTACTTGAACAGATGGATCAATTCCCGCAGAACACCCTCGTAGGCGCCGTAGGAGTACGCGGCGTCGAAACCGCGCAGCCCCAGGCGGCACAGCGGGCAACGGCCTTGCTCGTCCAGCGGGAAGCGATTGCGGAAGGGCGTGCGGCAGCAGACACAAAAGTATTCGGCCGCCAGCGGCTGAGGTGCGCTCAGGCAGTGCGCGCAAACCGGGATCCGGCCGATGCCCTCCAGCGCCCCGCCGCAAATGCGGCATCCGTCCGGGAAGAGGAGCCAGAATGCGGCGGCACAAGTCTTCTGCCACGCCGGCGGCAGATTACCCGGCAGGAGCTCGGCGAGCCAGCGACTCGAGAAGACGCACCTCCAACACAGACTAGTGTACACCACCGCCCGCCCTGGTGCGGAGCGCGTGCGCCTCGCCCGCCACTCTGCTATCATCGCCCGGTATGAACGGCGTGTTCCTGCCCTGCCTGCTTTGGCTCCTGCCGGCCTGGCTCTACGCCCAGGAACCCGGCTTTCGCCCGTTGTTAGACGGGAAAACCTTGAACGGCTGGACCCTGGTGGGGGGCCACGGCCCCGGCTACGTGGTCGAAGAGGGCAAATTGGTCTGCCCGGCCGAAGGCGGCGGCAACCTGTTCACCCAGCGCGAGTACTCCAACTTCATCCTGCGTTTCGAATTCCTGATGGAGCCCGGCGGCAACAACGGCGTCGGCATCCGGGCGCCGCTGGGAGGCGATGCCGCGTACCAGGGCATGGAGATTCAGATCCTGGATGACCAGCACCCCCGGTACAAGGGATGGCTGAAGCCGGAGCAGCACCACGGATCGATCTACGACGTCATCCCGGCGCGCACCGGGTACCTGAAGCCGGCCGGCCAGTGGAACCAGGAAGAGATCACCGCGCGAGGCCGCCGCATCCGGGTGACGCTCAACGGCGTGATCATTTTGGACGCCGACCTGGACATGGTCCGGGAGCCGGAGGTGCACAAGCGGCATCCCGGGCTGGCGCGGGCCTCAGGGCACCTCGGATTCCTGGGGCACGGCACCCGGGTTGAGTTCCGGAACGTCCGCCTGCGCGAATTGCCGTAGGGTTTCCACCCACCTGCGCTAAAGACTGCCCGCGCGCTGGCCGATACACGGGTAGCGGCCTGGTTCGCAAGTTCGCTGACGATGGGAACCGTGGCGGCCGGCAGGGTGAAGGCCTGTCCCACGAGGGCGCACTGTCCAGGTATTGGCGAAGCAGGACGATAGCGGACCCGTTGCCCGGCGGGGTGGCTGATGCAGCGCGAGCAGGCGCAAGTTCTCAACAGACCGGCCTTGTTGGAGCGTCTGGGAGGAGACCTGGAGTTGTTCCGGGAAATCACGGGGCTCTTCCAGAAGGACTGCCCGAGGCTGCTGTCGAAGATCCGCACCGCGGTCAGCGAGGCGGATGCCCCCGCGCTGGAGCGGGCCGCGCACACCTTGAAAGGCTGCGTGGCCAACTTCGGCGCCGAAGCCGCCTGCGACGCTGCGCTGGACCTGGAACGGATGGGGCGGGCGCGCGAACTGGAGGGCGCGGCCACCGCCTGCCAGAACCTGGAAGCCGAGGTCGCGCGCTTCCAGGAGGCCCTCGCGGCCCTGGCCGGCGAGTTGTGTCGAGGCTGAGGCCCCGCCCGCGCACTCGCGCCGCGGGCGCGCTCTGCTATAACTAGGGTTTGAAACGCGAGCCCATGGCGCCGGGGCCGGCGCGTCTGGTATGCGCTCACAGCCCGGACTCCGATGACGCCTACATGTTTTACGGGCTGGCGACCCGCAAGGTGCGCTCGAAGCTGGTCACCTTCTCCCATGTGCTGGAGGACATCGAGTCCCTCAACCGCCAGGCGCAGCAGGGCGTCTACGAACTGACCGCGATTTCCTACCATGCCTACCCGTACGTGGCCGACCGGTACGCGCTGATGGCCAGCGGCTCCAGCGTGGGCGACGGCTACGGTCCCATGCTGGTGGCTGCGCGGCCCCTCAGCCCCGGCGAGGCCAAGGGCAAGCGGGTCGCCGTTCCGGGCCGGCTCACCACCGCTTACCTGGTGCTCAAGCTGTTCGAGCCGGACATCGAGGAAGTCGTCATCCCGTTCGACAAGATTCTGGACGCAGTGGCCGAGCAGGCGGCCGACCTGGGGCTGGTGATCCACGAGGGGCAGTTGACCTACGACCGCCGCGGCTTCCACAAGATCCTGGACCTGGGCGCCTGGTGGAAGAACACGCATGGGCTGCCCCTGCCGCTGGGGGCCAATGCGCTGCTGCGCTCGCTGGACGCCGAGATCCAGGCGGAGTGCTGCCGCCTGATGCGCGCCAGCATTCAGTACGCCTTCGACCACCACGAGGAGGCGCTCGCCTACGCCATGCAGTTCGCCCGGGAGGTGGAGGCTCCACTGGCCGAGAAGTTCGTCGGCATGTACGTGAACCATTTCACGGCGGACTGCGGCGAGCTGGTGCCCCAGGCCGCGCAGAAGCTGCTGGACCTGGGCTTCGAGGCGGGGCTCATCCCCCGGCGGGTGGCGGTGGAGTTCGTACGCTGAGGCCGTCCAGCGCCTCATTTGAAATACCCCACGAGCAAGTTCACGTCAATCCCCGTCGTCTGGCTAACGACCTGGCGCCGCCCGCTGCAACGCCTTGTTGGGCCGCTCTCCCGCGCGCGGCTCTACCGCCTGCTCTCGTTGCCGCCTTCCAACCCCTGCCACAATTCCTCGTGGGGGATGCCAGCTCCTGCTCGAATCCGTTGCCGAGCGGCATCCAGAATGCTTCGCAGCCGCGGAGAATAGGCCAGAACCAAGCGCTCCAACTCCTCTTCGTCGTCC
>CAZIRH010000224.1:0-8107 GCA_964541065.1 uncultured Solibacteraceae bacterium | reverse complement strand
CTCCTATTTCGACGGCACCGTGGGGCAGGGCATCCCTGAGGGAATCATTTCGTTCAAGTTGGTTGACACTTACGGCGTGCCGGTTTCGGGCGTCCGAGTAAGCTGGACGTCGCGGGGCGGCGGCACGCTTCCGTACGCTGAAACCGTCACCGACGCTTACGGGATTGCCGCGGCTGAGCCAGTTCTCGGGGCACAGCCAGGGTCCTACTCATTCACGGCGACCGCGGCCGGCATGCGGGTGACGTTTTCCGGGACAGCGCGGCGGCAGCCTAACATCGTCGCGAACGGCATCGTGAACGGAGCGAGCTTCGAGAACACGGCGGCGCCTGGATCTTACATTTCGGTTTTCGGCGCCGGTCTCAGCGACACGACCAACTACGAGACTGGCGCTACTCTCCCCCTGGCCATCGACTACGTCACGGTGAGCTTCGATGTGCCCGCGGCCGGCATCAGCGTGCCGGGGCGCCTGGTTTACGCGAGTCCGAACCAGGTCAACGTCCAGGTGCCCTGGGAGTTGCAGGGCCAAAGCTCGGCGCAGGTCAAAGTAACGATCGACTACACGAATGGAAACGTCGTCTCGTTGCCGCTTTCCGACTACGCGCCGGCGTTTTTCGAGGTGAGTTCCGGCGTGGCCGCTCTGGATGCGAGCAACCGCCTCATCGGCTCGGGCAACCCGGCGCGCCGCGGGCAGACGGTTCAGCTCTTCGCCAATGGTCTCGGTCGCGTGACGAACCAGCCCGCCAGCGGCGAGCCGGCGCCGGCGTCGCCCTTGGCCCGGACCAAATCCACGCCTGTCGTGACGATCGGCGGGCAGCCGGCCGATGTCTCGTTCAGCGGATTGGCCCCGGGGTTTGCCGGACTCTACCAGATCAATGTCACGGTGCCGTCCAATCTGAGCCCCGGCGCCCATCCGATCAGCGTCGGAATCGGCGGCCGGACATCGAAGCTCTCGGGCATCTCCGTTCAGTAAGCCACGCCCTGAGAGGCCCCCGGGCCCACCGGCGTTGACATAAGCGCCGTTCGGGAACAAAACGTGGCGCGGACTCTCAGTCTGCCGCATCGACACTCGTGAGAATCGCCCTGAGCGCGTTGCGGGTGAACCGGCTGCGCTCGGCGCTGACCATGCTGGGCATCATTGGAGTGGCCGCGGTCATCGCCATGGTCGCGATCGGCTCCGGCGCCAGGGCGCGGGACGTTCTTCTGCAATTCCTGGTCGAGGCGGTCACGCTCTCGGTGCTGGGCGGCACGGTGGGCATCGCGGTCGGGATCGGCGCCTCATCCCTGATCTTGTATTTCGCGCCATGGTCCACCCTGGTGAATCCCGGAGCCATCCTGCTGGCCTTCGTCTTCTCGGCGGCAGTGGGCGTCTTTTTCGGCTACTACCCGGCGCGCAAAGCAGCCGTTCTCGACCGCATCGTGGCCCTGCGTTACGAATGAGGCCGGCCGCTGCTGCTCCCCGGTTCCACGCTTTTGGCCCGCCGCTTCTTGGCCCAGTGCTCCTTGTTGACCTGGCGGGCGCGCCCCAGGGCCAGGGCATCGGGAGGCACGTCTGCGGTGACGGTCGAGCCGGCGGCGATGTAGCTGCCCTCGCCGATCTCCAGGGGCGCCACCAGCGTGGCGTTGCTGCCCACGAAAACGCGGTCTCCGATGCGGGTCTGATGCTTGCGCTGGCCGTCGAAGTTGCAGGTGATGGTGCCGGCGCCGATGTTGACGCCGGCGCCGATATCGGCATCGCCGAGATAGGCCAGGTGCATGGACTTGGAGCCGCGCCCCAGCCGCGCCTTCTTCATCTCGACGAAGTTGCCCACCTGGGCGCCGGCCTCGACGTGCGCGCCCAGGCGGAGGCGGGCGTAAGGCCCGACGCGCGCGCCCCGCTCGATGCGCGAGCCCTGGATGACGGTATAGGGGCCGATCTCGACGCCGTCGCCCAGCTCGGAATCCCGGATGATGGCCCCGGCTCCGATGCGGCACTCCTCGCCGATGCGGCTGCGGCCGCGGATCTGGGCGAACGGCTCGATGAGGGAGTCCAGGCCCACGCTGGCCGCCGCGTCCACCACTACGGTTTCGGGCTTTTCGACCGTGACCCCGGCGAGCATCAGCTCCCGGATCTTGCCCTCGCGGAACAGGCGGTCCAGTTGGGCCAGCTCGAGCCGCGTGTTGATGCCCAGGACCTCCGCGGGATCCTCCAGGTGATAAGGCTCGACCGGGTGGCCGGCGCGGCGGAAGACCGCGACGATGTCGGTGAGGTAGTACTCGCGGGCGGCATTCTCGGGCCGGATCTCCGCCAGGTGCGTCCACAGCAAGTCACTGCGGAAACAGTAGATGCCGGAGTTGATCTCGCGGATGAGCAGCTCGGCCGGCGTGGCGGCCTTGTGCTCGACAATGGCGCGCACCAGCCCCGCGTCGTCGCGGATCACCCGTCCGTAGCCGGCGGGATCCTCCACGGTGGTGGTGATGACGGTGGCGGCGGCCCGAGAGGCGGCCTGCCGCCCGATCAGCTCGCGCAGCGTGGTGGGCGACAGCAGCGGGCAGTCGCCGTAGAGCACCGCCAGCAGGCCCGGCCGGGCGGCCAATTGCTCGCGGCACACCAGCACCGCGTGGCCGGTGCCGCCCTGTTCGGCCTGGAGAATGAAGCTCACCCCGGAGTCTCTCACCGCCGCCCGCACCTGCTCGGCCTGGCAGCCCACCACCACGAAGATGTCCTCCGGCGGCGCCACGGCCAGCGCGGTCTCGACGACGTGCTCGATGAGGGGCCGCCCGCCGACTTGATGCAGCACCTTGGCCCGGCGCGACTTCATGCGCGTTCCCAAGCCGGCGGCCAGAATGAGGATGGTGGCGGGTGTGGACATGTCTCAAGCCGTGGCGGTGAGGCTGTGGGGGCGCCTGCGCCGCCGGGCCTCCCGGGCCAGCTCCAGGACGACCTGCGCGGTGGCGGCGGGATCGTGCCGCACTCTGTGGGATTCCTGCAAGAGATCGCGGGAGATCAGATTCAGACCCATGCGGGCCAGGCGGTGGAAGTCGTTTTCCACGGGCAGCGCTCTCAGGCGGGCGTACTTGCGGCGCAGCGCAGCGCTGATGGGCCGGGCGTTCATTATGACGTAGTCCAGCAGTTTGGCCCCGGCGTGCTTGTGGATAGCAGCCACATGGTCGGCGGCGCTGAAACCGGAGGTCTCGCCGGGCTGCCACATGAGGTTGACGAAATAAGCCTTCAGCGCCGGGGACTCGCGGATGGCCTGCGGGACCCCTTCCACCAGCAGATTGGGGATCACGCTGGTGAACAGCGAGCCGGGTCCCAGGGTGATCAGGTCGGCCCGCGCGATGGCCTCCAGGGTTTCCCCGAGCGGCAGGCAGCGCCTGGGCTTGAGCGCGATGGTCTCGATGCGCGCCCGGCTCCGGCTGATCCTGGTTTCCCCCAGCGTCTTGGTGCCGTCTTCCAGCCGGGCCTCCAGCGTGACGTTGGCGGTGGTGGAGGGGTAGATGCGGCCCACGATGGCCAGCACCTCGGCGGAGAACTGGACGGCGCGCGGGAAGTCGCCCGTGATATGGGCCAGGGCGGCGAGGAACAGGTTGCCGAAGCTGTGGCCCTTCAAGCCGCGGCCCCGCGCGAAGCGATAGCGGAACAGGCGGGACAGCAGGGCTTCGTCCTCGGAGAGCGCCACCAGGCAGTTGCGGATGTCGCCGGGGGGCAGCACGTCGAAATCGCGGCGCAGGCGGCCGGAACTGCCGCCGTCGTCGGTGACGGTGACCACGGCGGTGAGATCGACCGCGGGAAGGTAGCCGTGGTGCCCCGGGGGTTCGCCGTGGGCCAGCGCGCGGGCGTGAGGTTTCAGGCCGTGCAGCAGGCTGGAAAGTCCCGTGCCCCCGCCAATCGCCACGATGCGGAGCGGGTCCGCCGGCCAAGGGCGCGGCGGCGCCGGGGCGTCCTGCCTGGTCATCGGCCCTCCTGGAGCGGGACTAGCATCCTGCCTCTTTGATCGGCGGACGGAAACCCGGGGTGTAGTGTTCTTAGTCCGCGCGGGCCCTTTCAGGATACAGCAAGTCTGCCAGGGGCGGCTGCTGGGCGAGGTCGGCGAAATCCGCGTCGTTCCGCGCCACGGCGCGGTTGCGAGGGTGCAACTCGATGGCCCGCTTGATGTGGGTGTAAGCCCCAGCCAGGTCGCCGCTCAACCCGCGGCACAGGGCCAGCGCATAGTGGATGTGATCGCCGTTGGGGGCCTGGGCCAGAGCCTGCCGCAACTGCGCCTCAGCCGCCTCGAAGCGGCGCTCGTTGATCAGGGCGATGGCGTAGTTGTAGCGCTCCTCGGCGCTGGCAGGCGCCGGCGGCGCACCGATGCGCCGCTCACACATCCGCGCGTGCGACAGCGCCGCGTGCGTCATCTCCCGGTTCGGTCCGGAAGCCGCCTCCCGAAACAGCGTCCGGGCCGCGGTGAACTGCCCGGAATGGAACAGCGCGATGGCGGATTCGAAGGCCTCGCTTTGCTCCCCGCTGCTCAAGGCCGGCGCCGGCACCTCCGGTGCGGCGGCAGAAGAGGCGGGCCGGTGGTCGCCGGCCTCCTTGGCCCCTGCTGGCAGCCTGGGGACGGGTTTCCTCATGGGGTCTCAGCCCTGCCACAGGCCCCGCGGCCGGCGGCACGGCAAAACAAGTACATCTACCAGAAGCCCGGCGGCTATGCAAGGCCGGCGCCAGCCAGCTCAGGCCGTCTGCTCCTCATCCTCAAGGACCGGGAGCGCGTCCAGGTCCTCAGCCTCGAAGATCTGGCGGCAATCCAGGCATTCCACGTAGTCGATCCCGTCGCGCCGGGCGATGATCACCGTGCGCGTGTGCGGGCAAGCCAGTTCCATATCCAGGGAGTTTCTCCCTATTCTATTCGCGCCGCAGCGGGTGTCAAGGCCGCGGTGGGCCTTGACCTCCCCCTCCCTTCTCATCGGCGCGACCGGCTGCCTTTACTGCACTATGGCGTCAATAGTCAGGGGGGCGCTGCCTTCGAAGCGGTTGTTGACGAAGATGAAGGCGGCCTCACCGCGGTCGCGCGCGTGGGCGATCAAGTCGCGCAGGGCCTGGCGGCCCGCCGGGCTGGGATCTTTGATCTCCTGGTACGGGGAGAAAAGGTCCACGGCCTGCTCGTAGGAGCGCTCCCGGCGCAGCAGGGCGCGCAGGAAGGCGTCCTGGAACGGGCCGGCGTCCAGGAAGGAGGGATTCTCCAGGCCGGCCCGCGCGCCGTAGCGCGCGTGATGGTGGAGTGCGCTGCCGTACGCTACACTAGTCCTGGTGCGGTGATGGAAAGCGCGTACGTGCTGAAAGGGAGGCTCGACGAGTCTGGGGTGCTCCAGATTGCGGAACGGCTGCCTCTACCAGCCGGCGAGGTGGAGGTGATCGTGCGGCCGGTTCGGCGTGATTCCCGCCCAGGGCACTCAGTCTGGGATGTGGTGGACTCCAGCCCGTTTCATCGGCCCGCCGAGGAACTCCTGGCTCACCTGAGGTCGCTGCGCGATGAATGGGAGCGCTGAGTCGCGAGCCTACCTGGATACTTCCGTCATCATCTTGCTGGTGGAAGGTGCGCCGGAGGTTCGGGATTGCGGGGACCTGAGGATGTTTACTCCACCACGGCCTCGATAGTCAGGGGGGCGCTGCCTTCGAAGCGGTTGTTGACGAAGATGAAGGCGGCCTCACCGCGGTCGCGCGCGTGGGCGATCAAGTCGCGCAGGGCCTGGCGGCCCGCCGGGTGGGGGTCTTTGATCTCCTGGTACGGGGAGAAAAGGTCCACGGCCTGCTCGTAGGAGCGCCCCCGGCGCAGCAGGGCGCGGCAGACGCTGAAGCTGGCGGTGAAGGCGCCGGGGATGCGGAGCTGGGTTCCCACCTCCGGCATGCGAGTCCAGGCGTTGAGGACGTGCGCCACGCCGCGGCTGCGCAGGCAACCGAAGTACTCCGCGCCCAGGTACTCGGGGTTGCGGATCTCGACCGCATAGCGCCAGCCGGCGGGTAGCGCGGCCAGGAACTTCTCCAGGTCCGCCAGGAACAGGCCGGCCTCGGGGTAGGCCTTCTGGGAGAAGGTCCCGAACTCGAAGATGAGGACGGCGATCTGATTGCGGTAGGGCGCCAGGGCGCGCAGGAAGGCGTCCTGGAACAGGCCGGCGTCCAGGAAGGAGGGATTCTCCAGGCCGGCCCGCGCGCCGTAGCGCGCGTGCGTGGGGTAGGTCTTCACCGTGATCTGCTCGGGGACTTTGAAGGCGTAAAGCAGGCTGCGCGGCGCCGAGCCGAGCAGGCGCCGCCAGTAGTCCTCCGAGGGGAACTGGTAGAAGGAAAAATCGCCGCAGACGATGGGGAAAGTCTCCGCGTACTCGGCCAGGCAGGTCTCCTGGAAGTACTTCTGCGAGAAGGCGCGCCGGCGGACGTAGCGCTCGCGCGTGTAGATCTGGCCCAACCAGCCTTCGTACTTCCAGGAGCTGATCCCCAGGCAGATGTTCTGGGCGGCCAGGCGCGCCAGCGCCGCGGCCAGGGTGCGACGGTCGAAAGCGGCGGGCGGCTCGAACAGCGGCGCGTCGGACATGAGTCTTATGATAGTCGCATGACGAAGCGAGTGCTCCTGGTGGCGGCGTTTCTGCCAGCTCTGGCCCTCTGGGCCCAGCCGGGCGCGAAGCCTTACCTTTCCTCACCCCGGCGCGCGCTGACCGCGCCGGAACTCAGGGACGCGCCGGATGAGTGGATCGACCGCTCGCTCCAGTGGACCAACGACATCCTGAACGAGTACGCCCCGGACGTGGTGGAGCATCCCGTGCGCCGGGCGGCGCTGATCCGGCTCGACGACGTGCTGCACATCGAATCCGCGCCCGCCAAACCCCTGGTGCAGGCGTTCTACCGCGCCCGGATCGAGCGCGCCGTCCGGGACATCGAGGCCACGCGCGTGACGAGCGGAATGCGGATCTGGAAGCTTTACAACCACGGATTCCTGGTGCGCACGCCGAGCGTGTCGTTTGCGTTCGACATCGTGCCGGGCACGCAGCAGCCCGGGTTCGCCGTGGACCGGAAGGTTCTGGAGCGCCTCGCCGACCAGGCCGACGCCCTCTTCCTGAGCCACCTGCACGGAGATCACGCAAACCAGGAGGTCGTCAGGCTGTTCCTTGACCGCCGGAAGCCGGTCATAGCGCCCGAGGGCTTGTGGTCGGGACAGGAAATCGCCGCGCGCCTGACGTTCCCCAGGCGCAGCGCCACCATGGTCCATGCCATCTCTATTCAGAACGGGAGACAGAACCTGAAGGTGGTGGCCTATCCCGGCCACCAGGGGGCGACGGTGACGAACAACGTCCATCTGGTCACGACGCCCGAGGACTTCACGGTGGTCCAGACCGGCGACCAGTCCGGCCCGGAAGACCCGGGCAGCGACTTCGGCTGGATCGCCCAGGTGGGGGCCCAGCACCACGTGGACGTGTTGCTGCCGAACTGCTGGACGACCGACATCGGACGCGTGGCGCGTGGGGTGAATCCCGAACTGATCATCACGGGCCACGAAAACGAGATGGGCCACACGGTCGATCACCGCGAGGACTACACCCAGACTTACAACCACCTATTCGGCAGCCGCTATCCCTTCATCGTCATGGCTTGGGGGGAGAGTTACCATTACCGCAGACCGAGGTAGGCCCGCCCGGTTTTCCTCCCCGCCTGGGGCCAGCGAGTATAATGATCGTGCTCCGCGCGCATGGGGCAGGCCTGAGCGAGAAGGTGGAGGTGCGGTGAAACGCCTGCGAACCCGCGGCGTCCTGGTGGGCGCTGTAGTTGTGGCGCCGGCGGTGTTGGTCGTGCGACTCGCCGCGCTCGATCCCCCGCGCGCGGCCGGTTCGCCGGCCGCGGAGCAGTTGGCCCCGATCACCATCGACTATCCGGAGGAAGAATCCATTTTCCCGCCGGAGATCGCCGCCCCGCGCTTCGTGTGGCGCGATCCCTCGACGGCCACGGTGTGGCTGATCGAGGCGGCCTTTGCCGACGGCTCGGCGCCGGTACACGCGCGATCGCGGGGCGAGCGGGTGCGCATGGTGGAGATCGACCCGCGGTGCATCGCCGAGACCAACGAGCTGCCCAAGCTGACACCCCTTGAAGCCGCGGCGCGGA
>CAZIRH010000223.1:0-8126 GCA_964541065.1 uncultured Solibacteraceae bacterium | reverse complement strand
CGCGGCAGTTCTTCCGAGACATCGGAAGCTATCTCGGCAGAGTCACCTATGTGGATCTGGCTGAGGTGCCTGGGTACATGGATGAGTTTGTGGGGGCCTCCTTTCTTCCACACACCAGTCCTGAGCTGCTGAATCTGGGAACGGCCTTTCCTTACTGAAGACTCCCGCGGGCAACGGCGGGCCAAGATCGCGCCTACTCGTATCGCAACGCTTCCATCGGATCCACGCGAGCTGCCCGGCGTGCCGGCACATATGCCGCAAGCAGCGCGATCGCAAGCATCGCCAGAGCGCCAAAGGCGATCGGTAATGCGCTTTGCACCGGCAGGCCCGGGATGAGACTCACGGCGAACCGTTTGCCCCAGTACGCGATGGGCACTCCGATCACCAGGCCCGCGCAGCTCATCCCGAGCGCCTCTCCAAGCACCATCCGGGACATGGCGCTTTGCGTCGCGCCCAGGGCCATGCGGATGCCGATCTCATGGGTGCGTCGCGCCACCGTGTAGGCGAGCAGTCCGTAGAGGCCGATGGCCGCGAGCAGCGAGCCCAGAGCGCCGAACAGGCCGGACAGCGTCGCGATGAGCCGCTCCGGAACGATCGACGCGTCAACTTGATCGGCCAGCGTGATGACCCTCGCGACGGGCACGGTTTTCAGGAACTCCCGCACCGTGCGGCGCACCTCGCCCGCCACCGACGCCGGGCCAACGCTGGTTCGCAGCGCAAACTGCGAGAACAGGCGCCCTTCCTGAAACATGTTGAAGTACATGGTGCGGGGCGGGGTTTCGCGAAGCTCGAGATACTTCGCGTCGCCTACCACCCCCACGATTTCGTAAGGTTTGTCGTCGCCGTCGAGCTTGACGTGCTTTCCGATGGGGTTGGCGCCGCCGAAATAATAGCGCGCCATCGCCTGATTAACGATCGCGACGCGCGGGCGTCCCTGATCCTCGAACTTGAAGTCGCGCCCGGCCAGGAGCGGCGTTCCGAAGGTCCCGAAATACTTCGGCGCAACCCAGTTCAAGGAAACGTAGCGGCGATCCTCGGGCCGTTCCTGGCGCCCTTCGGCGATCACAAAACGGCTGGCCCCCGCGCCTTGAATCGGAGTAGCGCCGCTGATGGTGGCCGAGCGTACGCCCGGAATGGATTCCAGCCGCGCCAGCAGTTCCTGATACGGGCGGGACAGTTGCTCGCGCTTATAGCCGCCGCGCGCCGGATCGAGGGTCACCAGCAGAACGTGGTCGCGGTGGAAGCCCAGGTCCAGGTTCTTGAGATGCGACAGGTGGCCGACGAACAGGCCCGCAGCGCTCAATAGCACGACCGACGAGGCCACCTGCGCGGCCACCAGGCCTTTGCCGAAGAGGCGCCGGAGCCTGGTCTCGCCGGCGCTTCCGGTTTGGCGCAACGCAGATGCCGGCGCAGACCGAAAGGCAGACAAAGCGGGAGCCAGTCCGAATAGCAGGCCGGTCAGCAGCGCGACTCCGGCGGTGAAAAGCAGTGACTGGAGGTCGGGCTGTACTTGAAGATCGATGCGCTCGTGCTCGCGGCCGCTGGCAATAATCCGCACCAGGGCGCCAGTTCCGATATGCGCCAACCAGACACCCAAGAGGGCGCCCGCCACGGAAAGCAGCAGGGACTCGGTCAACACCTGCCGCACCAGACGAACCCGACTGGCCCCAAGCCCAACGCGCACTGCCATTTCACGCTGGCGGCCGGCCGCGCGTGCAAGCAGCATACTGGCCATGTTGATGCAGGCGATCAGCAACAGCAGGCCCACCACGGCCATCAGCAAGACCAGCGGCTTGCCGTACCGGTCGCGCACGCGCGAGAGCCCGGCGCCCGCCGGCTCCACTTCCACCTTTAATTGCCGGACCAGCGGATCTTTGCTGGTCCTGGCTCGTTCCTCTACGGTGAACCGGTACAACACAGACATTTCGGCGCGCACCTGCTCGATGGTCACACCGGGCCTCAACCGCCCGAACAGGTATAGCCCCATGCGCGCGGAGCGCACGCGTGGCAACCAAACGTCCGTCCTGGATCCCACCTGGAGTCCAAAGAACGCACGCGGCGCTACTCCGACAATCGTCACCGGCCCATCCTGCACGACGATTCGCTGGCCGAGAATCGCCGGATCCAGATGGAACCTGGTCTTCCAGTAGGACCAGCTCACCACCGCGACCGCACCGGCGGCACTCGTGGGGTCGTCTTCCGGACCGATCAGGCGGCCGATCGCGGGCTTCAGCCCGAGGACCGGAAAGAAGTTCCCGGCGACATACTCGCCGATCACCAGCTCGGGCTCGGAACCCTCAGTGCGCACGTTGACGCGGGTGTCGATCGAATAACCGGTCAGGACCGAAAAGACGTGGTTGTAGTCACGAAAGTGCTCGTAGCTCGGCCAGGACCAGTAGCCGTTCCCGCGGGGCTCGCCCGGGTACTTTTGCAGGAGTTCGACGAGCTGCTCCGGATGCTGCACGGGTAGCATGCGCAGCATGACCGTATTGATCAGGCTGAAGATTGCCGTGTTGGCGCCGATGCCGAGGGCCAGCGACAGTACCGCGACAGCCGTAAATCCAGGGGAAAGCCGCATCCTGCGCAGTGCATAGCGAAGATCCAGCCAGAGCCTCTCCAGCGAATTCCATGCCCACATTACGCGTGTGATCTCCTGGATGAGAGCGTGCCCTGGAGGAGCTCGATCCGACTCTGGCAGCAGTCCCGCTTTTTGATGGCCATAGAGATTCTACATTCTTGGCCTGTAGATTGTCTACTCGCTTGCCTGCGACCGGCAAGATCGAAATTTCAAGCGTCCCGGTGTATTCGGAAGCAATCCACCTGGTCGAATTACGCCCGCCCCGGAGAGGTGCTACTAACGCCGGGAATCTTCGCGGGGCGCACAGATTTCTGCGGGCTGAAGCCCGCAGCAGCAGGCTAAAGCCCACGCCACGGGTGGCGCACACTTCACGATTCACGGCTCCAAAGGCCGCTGTTCTGCCAGGTGCGAGCCTCCGGTGTCTGGATCGAGGTGAACTGGTCTGCCTGACTGTCAGAACCGGAACAGGTAGCTCATCTTCACGAACACCTGGCGCCCGGTGTTCAGGTTCGGGGAACCGGTGAGTTGAAGATAGGGCGGCCGCGAGGGGTCGAACAGCAGGTTTTCATAGATGTCGGTATAGCCGAGGTAAAAGGCCGTGCCGGGGTGCAGGAGGTAGGTGAAAAGGAAGTCGTAGCTCAGGCGCTTGGTGCGCTGTAAGTTCACCAGGGAGGCGTTGGGCAGAACGCCGTTGTAATCGACGATGGCGCGGAGAGAAAGTTCGCGATTGAACTGGTAGTTCAACTTGGAGCGCACGATGTGGTTGTGGTAGACGGCCAGGCCGGGGCGGGTGCGCAGGTGGCTGTAGATGTATCGCTCGTCGAGGCGGAGCCGGGGGGTCGGCCGGAAGGTTACGTCCAGGCTGCCATGGCGCGAATCGGCCAGGAACGGCGCGTAACCAGAGGCCGGGTAGTAGTCGACCGCGGAGCCGTGAGTGTAGAGGCCCTGCACCGCCAGCCAGCGGAACCACTCGCTGGTCAGGATGTAGTTGTTGCCCGCTTTGCGGAAACCCTGCCCCTGGTACAGCTCGAAGGCCTCGGTGCGGCTGAAGGTGAAGCCGGTGAGTCGCGTGAATTGCATGTTCCACTCGAAGTCCACCTCCCAGTCCTGCGCCTGCCCGCGGCGGTTCCAGTTTCCCAGCGCGACGATGGCCGGACCGAAGTTGACCAGCGCTTTCTTCTCCCGCCACCACTTGTAAGCCAGCCGGTTCTTGAACTCGCGGATGTCGGTGCGCGGAATGTATCCGAGATCGGCGCGGAACTCGGGGCTGCGATCGGTGTACGAAGAGTAGTATTGAAGCTTGCGGTCCGAGCGGCTGAGCCGGGTATAGTAAGCGTTGCCGGAATGCCCGCTGCCTGCGACCGGCTGCGTTTGGCTGGTGACGGCTTGCCCGGTGAGGAAGAAGCCGCGGTTCAGATTCAGCCGGGCGTCGAGCGAGGCGACGCGGTTGTAGCTGGAGGAGACCTCCCGGTCGGTGCCAAAAAAGCGGACATGGGAGTCCTTAAACAAATCGCGTTGCAGGCTCACGACCACGTCGGTGGCGCGGCGGCCATACAGAGAGTCGGAAGCGGCCACCATTTTCCCGGGCGCGCGATCGTCGGCGGCCAGGAGGCCGATTCCCCAGCGCCCGACTTTACCCGTGAGCCGCACGCCGTATTCCGGATCCACGATGCGGCGGGAGAAGAACAGGTTCTGCGGCGTGTTGAAGTACGAGGCGTTCTCGATGAAGAAGGGGCGCCGCTCCGGGTAGAACACCTCGAAGCGCTGGTTGACCGTCACCTGGGGCTCGTCGGATTCCACCTGGCTGAAATCCGGGTTGAGCGTCAGGTCCAGCGTGAGCGCGTCCTTGATGACCGCCTTGCCGTCGATGCCGCCACGGAAGTCCGGTTCCGTGACCATCTGCGGCGGGCCGCCAACTGGCCGGTCCAGGTAGCGGGCGCCCGAGAGAAGCCCGTAGGGGATGAACTGGATGTTCCTGCCGGGCGAGATGTTCTCCAGGCCGTCCAGGTGTCCGAACTGCGCCACGAACTGCGGCAGCTTGCGCCGGGTGACGGCGGGCCACATGGAGAATTCGTTGTTGCGGTTGATGAAGCGGCCCAGCACCACGCCCCAGCGCTGCTTCGGCGTGTCGGGGAAACGAAGGGTCCGGAAAGGGATGGTGATGAGCACCACGTAGCCGTCGGCCGTGATGCGGGCTTCGGTGTACCAGAGGCCCTCCCAACTGAAGTCGTCTCCGTAGCCGTCCGTGGTGACGCCGTCGAACTGGATGGCGTAGGGATTGACGTCGAACCAGTACGCGTGCAGGTGATCGTGGAACGTGTCGATGTTGATGGTGACGCGGTCGTCGGTGAGGATTTGCTTCCGCTTGGCCACGCGGGCGCGGATCAGTCTGGGGTCGTCCTTGGCGATGAACGCGACGTACAGGTGCTTGTCGTCGTAAGAGAGAAAGGCGGTGGTGGGCTGGCTTACGGGAACACCGTCGCCGGGATCCATCTGGCGGAAATCCGTGACCGTGAGTTCCGCCTCGCGCGGGGTGCCGTTGAGAAAATCGGCCAGTTTTGGCGGTCGTGACACGCGGGGGATGTGAAGGGCGGGAGTCGCCTCCGGCTGGGAGAAACACGCCACGGTCGAAAGGCCGAACAGTACGAGACCCCAACGTCGCGTCAATTCTGGATCATATCAGGCGGGACAGTGCGCCCTCGCGTGAGACCCGCAGGCCGGAGTCGGCGAGGTGTATACTTGAACCAACCCGGCAGCCCAGAATTAAAATCCTGACTTAAGCCTGTCGCACGAGGAGGATGGAGTTGGCAAGCGAGTTCACGGGCAAGGCGGCACTGGTAACCGGCGCTTCGCGGGGCATCGGGTCGGCCACGGCCATTGCCTTGGCGCGCGCGGGCGTGCGCCGCGTGGTCGTGCACTACCGCAGCCATGAGGAAGGAGCCCATAGCACGCTGGCCGCGGTGCGCGCGGCGGGCGCCGAAGGGGAAGCCCTCCGCGCCGACCTGGGCGCCACGGGGGGCATCCGCTCGCTGGTGGCCGAGCTGGCCCGCACCGCCCCCGAGGTGGACATCCTCATCAACAACGCCGGCTCGCTCGTCCAGCGCGCCCGCCTGCTGGAGGGCGACGAGGATCTCTTCGACCGGGTCCTGAATCTGAACTTCAAGAGCGCGTGGGCCATCACCCGGGCAGTGGCGCCCTCCATGGTCGAGAAGCGGAGCGGCGTCATTGTCAACGTCAGCTCGATCGCCGCCCGCAACGGCGGAGGCCCGGGCGCTTCCGTATACGCCGCCGCCAAGGCTGCGGTGATGACGATCACCAAGGGTTGGGCGAAGGAACTGGCGCCCCACGGCATCCGGGTCAACGCCGTCAGCCCGGGTACGGTGGACAACGACTTCCACCAGAAGTTCTCCACCCGCCAGATTCTGGACGGCGTGGTGGCCCAGACTCCAGCCGGGCGCCTCGCCACTAACCAGGACATCGCCGACGTGATCGTCTTCCTGTGCTCGGACGCCGCCCGCTACGTCCAGGGCCAGACCATCGAGGTGAACGGCGGCATCCTGGCGCCGTAGGGGCTGGGAGCCTGAGGACCCACCGCGAGTCCGGGATGTTGATGGTAAGATAATGGCATGAGGACTACCATTGACCGTGCCGGCCGGGTGGTGATTCCCAAGACCATTCGGGAACTGGCGGGACTCAGCGCCGGCCAGGAGCTTCAGGTAGAGTGGCGCGACGGCAAGGTGGACCTGCAACCCGTGCGCAGAGAAGCCAAATTGGTGCGCCGAGGCAGGCGCTACGTGCTGGCCGCCCCGCCGGGGACTCCGCCGCTGAGCGATGACGTGGTCCGGCGAACCCTCGAGGAAATCCGTGAAGAGCGAATCCGACGCGTCTCCGGCAGTGCCCGCTAGATTCGGCCTCGACACGAACTGCCTGGTGGCGCTGGTGGCGGAATGGCACCCCCGCCACCGGGCCACCGTGGCGGGTTACGAGCGCCGGCTGGCCGCGGGTCAGCGACCTGTGATAGCGGGTCACGCTTTGCTGGAGTGTTTCTCGGTCCTGACCCGGCTGCCCGGGCCTGTCCGCGTCGCGCCGGAGACCGCGCAGCGAACTCTCACGCTGAGCTTCCGCGATCAAGCTGAGATCTGCGGCCTGGAGCCAGAAGACTTCTGGACGCTGGTGGCGGAGCTGGCGCGGTCCGGCCGCGGCGGGGGCCTGATCTACGATGCCGCGATTGCACTCGCCAGCTTCCGCGGCGGCGCGCGCGTGTTGCTGACCTGGAACACCAGAGACGTGCAGGCAGTGGCGCCTGCGGGGCTGGGGGTAGAGGAGCCGTAGTCTGAGGGGTGAGGCGCTGCCGGTGGGGAGGGGGATTGACCGCGCTATATTACAATGCTAGGCTAAGGATATATGCCAGGAGCTCGCTAAGATTCCGAGGCGTACCATGGACATCAACCGATTGACGGAAAAGGCTCAGGAGGCGTTGCGCGCTGCGCAGGCCACTGCCGCCCGGTTCGGGCAGCAGCAGGTGGACGTCGAGCACCTCCTGACCGCTCTTCTGGAGCAGGACGGCGGGTTGGCGCCGGCGATCCTGCTGAAGGCCGAGGTCAACCTCGAGGGCCTCCACCGCCGCCTGATCGAGGAGCTGGAGCGCCTGCCGAAGGTGTCCGGGCCTGCCGGAAGCCCGGACCAGCTCTACGTCAGCGGCCGTTTGAGCCGGCTGCTGAGTCAAGCCGAGGAAGAGGCCCGGCGGCTCAAGGACGAGTACGTCTCGGTCGAGCACCTGGTGCTGGCGATGACCGACGACGGGGGCGCAACTGGGCGTATTCTCAAGGAGTTCCGGGTGAGCTGGGAGCGGCTGATGCGGGCGCTCCAGGAGGTCCGCGGCAGCCAGCGGGTCACCTCACCAACGCCGGAGGCCACCTACCAGGCCCTGGAACGTTACGGGCGCGACCTGACCAAGCTGGCTGCGCAGGGCAAGCTGGACCCGGTGATCGGTCGGGATGACGAGATCCGCCGCGTGATCCAGGTGCTCTCCCGGCGCACCAAAAACAACCCGGTGCTGATCGGCGAGCCGGGCGTGGGCAAAACTGCCATCGCCGAGGGGCTGGCGCAGCGGATCGTGCGGGGCGACGTTCCCGACGGGCTGAAGAACAAGCGTGTGGTGGGGCTGGACATGGGGGCGCTGATAGCCGGGGCCAAGTACCGCGGCGAATTCGAGGAGCGCCTGAAGGCGGTTTTGAAGGAAGTGCAGGCCTCCAGCGGGGACATCGTTCTGTTCATCGACGAGCTGCACACGGTGGTGGGGGCGGGGAAGGCCGAAGGCGCGATGGACGCCGGCAACCTGCTCAAGCCCATGCTGGCGCGGGGCGAGCTGCACTGCATCGGGGCGACCACGCTGGACGAGTACCGCAAGCACGTCGAGAAAGACGCCGCGCTGGAGCGGCGCTTCCAGCCCGTGCGGGTGGATCAGCCCTCGGTCGAGGACACTATCTCGATCCTGCGCGGCCTGCGCGAGCGCTACGAGGTGCATCACGGCGTCCGCATCAAGGAC